>JBIOIC010000001.1:0-28323 GCA_044449625.1 Gemmatimonadales bacterium
CTTCGGGCGCACTGCCCCGCACCTGGGGGACGGCGGTCCCGCCCCCGGTCCGGCGGACGGAGACACCGGCCCACCCGTCGAGCGCGGCGCCGAGGTCATTACCGCGGGCCCGAAGCTCTTCCGCGTCGAGGACCGCCGCGCCGGCGGGGACCGCGGTTACCGCGAATGCGGCGACCGTGATCGGCACCGGCTGGAGCGCCAGGGTGACGCTCTGCTCGGTTCCCGGCAGCACGTCGACGCTGGTGGTATCAGGACGGTAACCGATCCGTCGGCTGATCAGGCGACGGGGACCGGTCGTGATTCCGGACAATCGGAAGACCCCTCCGGCGCCGGAAGTCACGGCGCGATCGCCAAGGGAGAGCTCGGCCCCTTCGATCCCCGCGCCGGTCATCGCATCCACGACGCGACCGGAGATGACCGCGGGAGCCTGCGCAGCCAGTGTGGAGGAAAGCAGCAGCGCCCCCGCCGCGCCCGCGAGCCAGAGCCGCCGGATCATCGGCCCGACTCCTCTCCGCGGCGGAGCGGGACGATCTGCGGCCGCCCATCCCGCCAGGTGGTCACCGCCACCGGCCAGGCAAAGACCTCAGTCACGATCTCCTGCCGCAGCACCTCCGACGGAGTCCCCCGCGCCGCGACCCGGCCTTCGCGGAGCAGGAACAGCTCTTCGGCAAAACGGGCCGCGATATTCAAGTGGTGACTCACGACCACTGCGCCGAGCCCCTCGGCGACCAGATCGTGTACCAGCTCGAAGAGTTCCATCTCGTGGCGGACATCAAGCGCTGCGCTCGGCTCGTCGAGGATCAGCAGCCGCGGCTCCTGGGCCAGAGCGCGCGCCACCCGCACCCGCTGCCACTCGCCGCCGGAGAGCGATTCCACCATCCGGTCCCGCAGATCCCAGACATCGCAACGCTCCAGCGCGCCCCGCACCGCCGCCGCATCTCTGATCCCGGGCGGCGCGAGCGGTCCGAGATGGGGGTAGCGGCCCATCATCACGAGATCGGCGACACGGATCGGAAACGGGGTCTCCTCCCGCTGGGCGACGACGCCGATCGTCCGCGCGATCTCCCGCTGTTCCCAGGCGCCGAGCGGGCGGCCGTCGAGCCGGACCTCCCCCCGTTCCAACGCCACCGCGCCGAGGAGGGCGCGCGTGAGCGAGGTCTTGCCGCACCCGTTCGGACCCACCACGGCGACGAACGCCCCCGCCCCGACCGCGAAGTCGACGGCATCGAGCGCCGGACGCGCTCCGCCGGAGTAGCGGACGGTGATCCCGCGCGCCTCGAGGATCACGCCAGGCTCCGACGCAGCAAGGCGGCGAAGAGCGGGACTCCGACCAGCGCCGTCACCACGCCGACGGGGAACTCGATCGGCGGCACGGCGGAGCGCGCCGCGACATCCGCCAGAACCAGCATCGTCCCGCCCAGGAGGAAGGCCGCGGGCAGGAGACCGCGGTGCAGCGGCCCCCAGGCCAGACGTATGATGTGGGGGACCACCAGGCCGACGAAGCCGATCAGCCCCGAGACCGCGACCGCCGCCGCGGTGAGGACCGCCGTCGCGATGACGATCCGGCGCTTGAGCGGCTCGACGTCGGCACCGAGGTGCTGGGCCGTCTCCTCGCCGAGGGAAAGGAGATCGAGGCCTCGCGCGTCCCGGAACAACACGCCGAGAGGGATCGCGCCGTACGCGGCGAAGATCCCGATGCTGACCCACGAGGCGCGGCCGAGACCGCCCAGAAGCCAGAGGAAGGCATCGCGGAGCTGCTCCGCCGGGGAGAGCACGATGATCGCCGTCATCACCGCACCCGCAAAACCGCTCACCACCACCCCGGCCAGGAGGAGGGCCCGCGCATCGATCCGTCCGCCGGCGGCGAGGCCCAGCCGATAGACCAGCGCGACGGCCGCGAGGGTGCCGGCGAACGCGGCGATGGGAACCGCCCACGCCCCGGTGAGCCCGAACGCGATCGCGATGACTGCCCCGAGTCCGGCACCGCCGGAGAGACCGAGGAGATAGGGATCGGCGAGGGGGTTTCGAACCAATGCCTGCAGCGCGGCGCCAGCGACGGCCAGGGAGCCGCCGATCAGGAAGCCGAGCACGACGCGGGGACCTCGAAGGTCGCGGATAATCGCGGCGCCGGGGGCTGCGGGGTCGAAGAGCGCGTGGAGCACGGCGGCAGGCGAGAGCCGCACCGCGCCCAGGGCTAGGCCGAGGATCGCCGTGAGGGCCGCGAGGGCAAGGAGCACGGGCCAGCGCTTCATCGCGTCCCCGCCTGACCGGCGAGCGCCGCGCGGAGCTCCAGGATCGCCTGAGGGCTGCGCGGTCCGGGCCGCGCGAACTCGGAGCCGTGGAGCTGCAGGAAGTGGTGCTCTCGCACCGCCCGGACTGCCCGCCATTCGGCGCGCCGGGCGAGGGTCGGCGGCGAATCGCTGACCGAGAGGATAAGGTCGGGATCCCGCCCGGCAATCGCCTCAAGACTCACCGGACCCGAGGCCGCCGCGACGTCGTGGAATGCATTCCGCGCTCCGGCACGTTCCACCAGCTCATCGAGGAAGCTGCCGGCACCGATCGTGAGCGGCGGATCGACCCAAGCGAGGAGGAGAACGGACGGCCGCGTGGAGGGATGGACGGAGACCGAGTCGAGCTGGCGGGTGAAGCGGGCGCTCATCGAGTCGGCGCCGGCGAGATGCCCGGTCGCGCGGCCGAGGATGGCCGCGATGCGGGGGACGTCGGCCAGCCGGTCGGTGCGGAGCAGCAGCGCCGGGATGCCGAGGGAACGGAGCCGCGAGGCCGCGGTGGCGGTGCCGGCACCGCGATAGAGGAGCACCAGATCGGGCCGCGCTGCGAGCACCGCCTCCAGATTCGGCTCCAGCCCGTCACCCACATCGGTCACGGCGCTCGCGGCGGCGGGCCAGTCATCCCAATGGGTCCGCCCGACGAGGAGGTTCCCGGCACCGATGGCGAAGAGGATCTCGGTCGTGGCGGGAATGAGGGAGACGACCCGCCGGGCCGGCTCCACGAGGCGCACCGTATCGCCGGCGTCATCGACGAGGGCGATCGCTCCGGCGCGCGGCGGCGTCCCGCACGCCGCCGTGAGGGCGGCCACGAGGGCCAGGGAGGAGAGCAGCGCCGGTGCCTTCAACGTTGAACGCCCATTTCCGGGACGAAGGAGATGGGCGAACGTCGGCACGAAAGGAGAGTGCGCGGGTCGCCACCGTCCCCTCCCCCGAGGGTTGTTGGGTGGCGCGAGCGAGGAGGTCTCCTGGCTCCGGGCTTCCGTTCGCCTTCCCACCGGCCGACGGCCGACAGTGGCGTTGATGAACGGAACAGATCTGCCCGATACAGTGGCGGGGCCGCGCCGGTCTTTCACCGGCTTCCGAATGTCCCCGCTCGCGTTACAGCTCGAATTGTGACTACGGTGGTCAAACTAGGCCGCCGGACCCACCGCCGCAAGAGCGGCCTCAAGCTGCCGCGCCAAGCGTGAACGATCGGCGAGGTAGCGCCCCCACTCTTCCGCCGGGAGCTCCCGTTCCCGCCCGGCGTATCGCAGATCGAGCCGGGCCACCTGGTCCACCAGCTTGGACGCCGTGGAAGGCATCGGCCGCGCCATCCGGGGGCGCGCCTGCCACGCCCGCACCGCGACGGCGCCGAGTCCGGCGGCGGTGAGCGCGATCAGTACGGGAAGGATCCAGGCGGGGACGGCCCCGCCACCGCCGAGCCGCACCGTCACCATGCTGCCGGCGGGGATCGCACCGCTCCAGCGGGTGAAGGCCCGTCCATCCAGCTGCTCCGGCGTCCCGGCGGCGAGGCCTCGGCCTTCGACCTTGGCTCCCCCCTCTTCGACCAGCACGTTCAGGCTCGGGATCGAATCTTCGATCGGGAGCCCGACCACGCCGGCGGCCGGCGGCAGCGTATACTGGATCACCATCTGCGCTTCGCCGAGGGAAATCGGCGCGAAGATGAGCGCACTGTCGTTCCGGAAGACGACGGCATCGGGGGAGAAATCTCCGTCGCCGGGCGCAACGTCGATTACGCCGCGGGGAAGCCGGATCCCCCAGGCGGCGCGCACCGTATCCGGAGCGACGCGCGTATCGGGCCCCGGATTGTGCAGGACCAGCAAATCGGTCACTCGGCGGGAGCCGTCATCGGCGGGACGCTCGATCACCAGGTGGCGGGCACTCAAGCTGACCGGTGCGGCGACGCCGGAGCTGGTGTCGGCAACAAGGAGAAGGACGGTGGTATCGAGGGGGGTGCCGGTGCCGAGGGGGGGAGAGAAATAGGCGACGCCGGCATACTTGGCGCTCACCAGGTAGGTCACCGTCGTGTCCCGCCGCATCGTGAAGTGGAAACGCCCCCGCGGATCGGCGCGGAGCGAATCGAGCGGGCCCGACCCCTTGGGGGAGACCCGATGCAGGACGACCTCGATCCCCGCCACGGGAACCGTATCCCCCCCCGCCAGGCGGACGATCCGGCCGGCGGCGCGCAGCGGCTGCTGGGCCGGGAGCCGGTCGGGCGGCAAGAGGGCGAGCAGCAGCAGGATCGGCGCGATCAGTTTGCACCGTGCCGCCGTGCCATCGGGCCATCGGGTCACCCTAGGGCGCGAACTTCCCAAAATCCTGGGGATCGAGATTCTCGAGATAGCGCTTGAGCTGCTCCGCATCCAGACGGCCTTCGGCGGCAGGTTCGATGGTGGCCGCTCCGATACCGGCGAGCAGCTGATCGGTGGTAAAGATGGGCGCGTGGAACCGGACGGCGAGCGCGATGGCATCGGAGGGACGGGCGTCAACCAGCACCAGCTCCTCGCCGGTCCGCAAATGGAGTTCCGCAAAGTAGGTGTTCTCGCGGACCGCCGTGACCACCACCCGGTCGAGCGTGGCCCGCAGCCCGAGGAGAACCTGCCGGAGCAGGTCGTGGGTCATCGGGCGCGAGGGCTTCACGCCCTGGAGTTCCATCGCGATGGCGCTCGCTTCGGCCGGGCCGATCCAGATCGGCACCACCCGCGTTCCGTCTTTTTCCCGCAGGATGACCACCGGCGTGTTGGTGGCGCGATCGAGCCCGAGGTGGGCCACTACGACCTCGATCATCGGACCCTCAGCGCGCCGCGCTCCGCAGGGCCCGGGCCCGGTCGGTGCGTTCCCAGGTGAAGAACTCGCGCCGCTTCCCCGCCACCGGCCGCTCGAAGGGAGTCCGGCCGAAATGCCCGTACGCGGCGGTCGGCGCGTAGATCGGCTGTTTCAGCTTGAGCGCGGCGATGATCGCCCGCGGCCGGAGGTCGAAGGTATCGAGCACCAGGCGCTCGATCCGCCGATCATCCATCTCCCCGGTGCCGAAGGTGTCCACGAACACCGAGACCGGCTCCGCCACCCCGATGGCGTAGGCGACCTGCACCTCGCAGCGCCGGGCCAGGCCGGCCTCCACCAGATTCTTCGCCACCCAGCGCATCGCGTAGGCGGCGGAGCGATCGACCTTGGAGGGATCTTTGCCGCTGAAGGCGCCGCCGCCGTGGCGCGCCATCCCGCCATAAGTATCCACGATGATCTTCCGCCCGGTGAGCCCCGCATCGCCGTGGGGACCGCCGATGACGAACCGGCCGGTGGGATTGACCAGGAACCGCACCCCGCGCGACTCCAGGCCGTGCGCTTCGAGCACCGGACGGATCACCTCGCGGACGATCCCTTCCCGGATGGTCGAGTGCTTGAGCTCCCGTCCATTGTGATGCTCGCCGTGCTGAGTCGACACCACGACGGTCTGGACCCCGACCGGGCGATCTCCTTCGTAGGCCACTGACACCTGCGTCTTGCCGTCGGGCCGCAGCCAGTCGAGCTGATTGACCCGCCCCTTCCCCTTGCGGACCGCCGCCAGCCGCTCGGCGATGCGATGCGCCAGGAGGATCGGCAGCGGCATCCGCTCCGGGGTCTCGTCCGAGGCGTAGCCGAACATCATCCCCTGGTCCCCCGCTCCCTGCTCGCGTCCCTTCGCTGAGTCGACGCCGAGGGCGATGTCGGGGGATTGCCGCCCGATCGAGGAGAGGACGGCGGCGGTCTTGAAATCGAAACCGTGGCTCCCGTCGGTGTAGCCGATCTGCTCGACGGTGCGGCGCACGATGCCGGGAATGTCCACATAGGCCGAGGTAGTGATCTCACCGGCGACGATCGCCATCCCGGTGGTCACCAGCGTTTCACACGCGACCCGCCCATCGGGATCGGTGGTGAGAATGGCGTCGAGCACCGCATCGGATATCTGGTCGGCCACCTTGTCGGGATGACCTTCGGTGACGGACTCGGAAGTGAAGACGTGACGTTTCAGGGCCATGGCGGGGTGGGGCAAGGGTAAATAGCGAGACGAGGACTGCTGGGAACCTACTCGGTCCCACCGGGTGGGCACAACGCTTCAATCAGTGCCGGCCGAGGTAACTCTCGGTCGCGCGACGGAGGATGTCGAGAACGGCCTCCGGTGAGGCCGCCTCCAGCGCCTCCGCGGCGGCGGCTTCGGCCACCGCGTGCGGCACAGAGCGGAGCACCCACTTGACCAGCGGCAGCGCCGGCGGCCCGACGGAGAGCATCGAGTATCCGAGCCCGGCGAGCAGCACCGCCGTGAGGGGCTCGGACGCCATTTCGCCGCAGACGCTGACGGGGATCCCGCCGGCGACGCCGGCCCGGATGATCGCCGCGAGCTGGCGCACCACCGCCGGATGATGCGGCGCAAACCGCTCGGCCAGCCGTGCGTTGCCGCGGTCCACCGCGAGCGTGTATTGCGTGAGGTCGTTCGATCCGACGCTGAAGAAGGCGCTCACCTGTGCCAGTTGGTCGGCGAGGAGGACCGCGGCGGGAGTTTCCACCATCACCCCGACCGGGACGGTCCGCGCCGCCCGCACGCCCGCCTTGGCCAGCCGCTCCGCCTCTTCCTCCAGCAGCCGCTTGGTCGCGAGGACCTCCTCCGCGTCGATGACCAGCGGCAGCATCAGGCGCACGTCGCGGTCGACCGCCACGCGGAGGACGGCGCGGAGCTGGGGCCGGAAGAGCTCCGGCTCATCGAGGCAGACCCGGATGGAGCGCCAGCCGAGGAACGGATTGGCTTCGTGCGGCGCGTTGAACGCGGTGGGGAACTTGTCTCCGCCGAGATCGAACGACCGGATGACCACCGGCCGGCCGGCGAAGGCCTCGGTCACCCGCCGGAAATAGGCGTACTGCTCGTCCTCGGTCGGCAGATGGGTGCGGCCGGTGACGAGGAACTCGGTCCGCAACAACCCGACTCCCATCGCACCGTGCTGAAGGGCCGGCTGGATCTCTTCGGGAAGATCGACATTGCCGAGCAGAGTGTACTGATGTCCGTCGGGACTTTCGGCCGCCTGCGAGACCGTCGCTTCCAGCTCGAGTTCGACCTTCTGGCGGCGGCTGCGGCGGGCCCGGGCCTCTTCCAGCTCGGCCGGGGTCGGATCAAGCAGGAGCGTCCCCGCCTGTCCGTCGAGCAGGACCATCGTCCCCGGCTTGATCTTCGCGATGGCGCCGACCGCGCCCATCACCGCCGGAATGCCGAGAGAATGGGCCAGGATCGCGGCGTGGGAGGTACGGGTTCCCTCTTCACTGATGAGACCGGCCACGTGATCGCGATCGAGCTGCACCGTCAGGCCCGGCGAGAGTTCGTGCGCGATGACGATGACCTGCTCCGCTTCATCGGAGGGTCCCAGCCAGATTGCCTCGGGCGGTTTGCCCGTCAGGAGACTGAGCATCCGGAACTGGATCGCGCCAAGGTCGGCCAGCCGGTCCCGGAGGCGGGTGCTCGACGAGCTGGCCCAGAGATTCCGGATTTCCAGCGCCTTGAACTCGAAGGCGGTCTCCGCGCTCATCCGGTTCTTCCGGATCAGGTGCTCGACTGCCTTGAGGAAATCCTCATCCTGGGCGAGCATGATCTGCGCCTCGAAGATGCGGCTCTCCTCCACGCCGGCCCGATGCAGCACCCGCTCCCGCAACTGTTCCAGTGACCGGACGGTCTCGGCCACCGCCTCCCGCAGCCGGATGACCTCCCCCGCGACCGCCTCCGGCGCCACCTCCCGGTCCGGCACCTCCGGCAGATTCCATTGCACGATCACCGCCGCGGCGTAGGCAACGCCGGGGGAAACCCCGATCCCCTTGAGCACGCGATGCTGGGTCATGTTTCGCCGAAGCCTCGGGCCACGAGTTCGAGCAGTGCCGTGACCGCCGCCTCTTCATCGGGTCCGGTGGCGGTGATCGTCAGCGTGCTCCCGGATTCTGCCGCGAGCATCATCACCCCCATGATGCTCTTGCCATTGACGGTGAGATCGTCCTTCGACACCTCGATCTCCGCCTGAAAACCGCTGGCGATCCGGACGAACTGCGCCGCCGGGCGGGCGTGCAGGCCGAGCGGATTCACGATCGGCGCCTGCCGGGCGATCACCGCAGCACCAGCCGAACGACCAGCGTCGCGACCAGCGCAGCGAGCCCGAACCGGATCCCCGTTGTCCGCGGCCCCAACCACTGCCCCGCCGCGATCCCCGCCGCGGCGACGAGCACCGTGAGGCCAGCCGCGAACGCCCGTGGCGCGCCGAGGCCGGCGCGGATGACCAGCGGGACCGCCGCTCCCACAGCCAGCGCCGCGGCAAGTCCGAGTGGATTGACCAGCGGACGAAGGCGGGTGCGCTGCAGCGCGACGCCGACCTGCATCCCGGAGCGGAGTCCGGTGCGGAGCGCCCAGCGGGTCACGTAGAGGCGGGTCGCCAGCATGGCGGTGACGGCGGCACCGGGCGCCCACCACCCCGCGCCGAGCGCCACCGCGATCAGCGCGGCCCCGATCGCCGCCGGCCACGCCCCCGCCCAGAAGAGTTGGTCACCCAGGGCGCCAAGAGGGCTGCAGAGCGCCGCGCGGAGCCGTTCGATCTGCCCCCCCGGGATTCCGTCATACTCGGCCCGGACCTCGGCACCGACGGCGACACCGGCGAGATAAGGATGCGAATTGAAGAACCCCGCCGCCCGATGCAAGGCATCAGCGTGGCGGGCCGGATCGCTCCGATCGAGATCCTGAAGGAGCGGCTCCGCCGCGTGGCCGAGCCCGAGCCCGCTCATCCGTTCGTAATTCCAGCTCGCCTGGACCACCAGGAGCCGGGCCAAGGTGCGGATCTCCGGCTTCATCCGAGCACCGCCCAGAGGGTGCCGGCCGCGAGGCCCGCGCCGAGCGCCGCGAGCCGACGTCCCCGTCCCGCATTGCGGATCGCGCCATTCAAGGCGGCGCCACCGGCGGCACCGAGCGCGACGGCGTTGAGCGACGGATTCCAGCTCGGAGGAAAGGGCCCCACGAATCGCACCGCGAACCCGAGTCCGAGACCGATGGTCGTGAGCACGGCGCTTCGGGCCAGATCGCTCCGGAAGCCCGCCGCCTGCAGCCGCCCGAGGATCCCCGGTTCCAGCGCCTGCAATGCGGCCGAAGCCCGAGCGACCCGCGTCGCCCCCGCGCGCCGCATCCAGCGGAGACTCCACCCGCCGGCCAGTGCGGCCAGGAGTCCGACCAGGACGCCACGCCAGAGTTCATGGGGACCGGCAATGGCGACCGCGAGCACCGCCCCGACGGTGCCGGGGCCGTGATCGGGATAGCGCGCGGCGCCGACCGGGAGCACTTCGAGCGCGAAGAGCTCAAGAACGCTGCCGACCAGGAGGCCAGACCAGGGATCGCCGAGGAGGAGCCCGGCGGCGGTGCCCACCACGAGCGGCCGATTCAGCAGGACTTGCGGGCCGCTCGAGAGATCGAGCCCGGCGACGGTCCCCGCACCCAGGAGCAGGGCGACAGTCGAGGCGTGGATCACGCGAGACTCCCCAGGGCGATGGCCGGCGCTGTGGGAACATCCTGCGCCGCCACAGTGACGCCCAGCGCCTCCAACCGGCGCAGATCGGCGAGGTCTGCCGCGTTCAGGAAAAGATAGGGAAGACGCTCGCTCCGGCCCGGACCGGAATGGATGCCGCCGAGGTTGACCTTCGGGATGGCGAAGCCCGCTTCCCGAAGGGCCCGCATCGTCGCAATATCGCCGGTGAGGAGGATGCCGGCCCCACCGCGCCGCGCCCATTCCGGCGCCCGCCGCACCGCTTCGGCCACGTCGCAGAACTCAAGATCGATCTCGGCGGGAACGCCCATCCGGTAGAGCTCCTGTTCCCACTCGCTCGCAGCCAGCGCCGGATCGACCACCACGACAAAGCCGAGGCCCAGGGGGCGGCCCCAGCCGATGACCACCTGGCCGTGGACCAGCCGATCGTCCACCCGGAAGAGGGCGATCGGCATCAGGGGACCTTGATCGCCCGGGTCCCCGCGTCGCGGGCGCGTTCGGCCGCGGCCGCGGGGGAAAGTTCACGGTGGAAGACGAAGTCGACAAGCATCGCGAGGTTGACGCCGGTCACCACCTTGACGACGGGATCCTCGTGGTACCGATGGAGGGCGGCGAAGAGACAGGAACCGCTGGGAAGGTCGACGAAGAGCACAGCGGGACCGGGGCCGATCGCTTCGGCGATCCGCGTCTCGAGCCGGCCGCGGTCGCAATCGGTGTTGGAGACGGCGCGGAGGACCCCGGGGACGCCGCTGATCGCCTCCGTCGCGCGGACCAGCGCTTCGGCCAGCGATCCGTGCGCCACGACCACACCGCAGAGCGGCTCACTCATAGTCGTCCTGGAGGTATTCCCGCACGCCCTGGGCTTCCTTCATCTTGCGGATGAGCTTCTCGTTGAATTTGGCGGCGACATCGACGCCGGAGAAGCGGAGCAGATGCATCATCGCGACGACTTCCGCGATGACGGTGATGTTCTTCCCCGGGTTGAGCGGCACAACGACCTTCGGAATGGCGACCTCGAGAATCGTGGTCTCTTCGCGCTGCAGCCCGGTGCGATCGAGGTTCTGGGCCTGTTCCCAGTCCTCCAGATGCACCACGACTTCGATGCGCTTCTGGGTCCGGACCGCGCGGACGCCGAAGAGCGCCGGGATGTCCACGAGCCCGACGCCACGGATCTCCATGTGGTGCCCGGCGAGCTCGTGTCCCTGCCCCATCAGCACGTCATGTCCGCGCCGCGTCACCAGCACCACGTCGTCCGCCACCAAACGATGACCCCGCTCCACCAGATCGAGCACGCACTCGCTCTTGCCGATCCCCGAACGCCCGGTAAAAAGGAGGCCGACGCCGTAGACATCCACCAGCGAACCGTGGAGGCTGGTGCGCTGCGCGAAGGCCGCCTCCAGGATCGGCTTGATGCGGCGGTAGAACTCCCCCGTCTTCAGCCGGCTGCGGAGCACTGGAGTCCCGGTAGCCCGGGCCGCTTCCAGCAACTCGGGGGGAACCTCCTGCCCCTTGGTGACGAAGACGCAGGGGAGCTCGAAGCCGAAAAAGGCGAGGATGATCCTCCGGCGCTGCTCGGGCTCCAGCGAGAGCAGGAAGGTGATCTCCGTCTCGCCCAGCACATGCAATCGGCGAGGTTGGAATCGTTCGGTGTAGCCGGCCAGCACCAGACCGGGACTCCCGACCTCCTCGTCGGGCACGAAGCGCTCCAGGCCATTCTCCCCGGTCAGGGATTCGAGCTGGAGTGGATCACCCTTACGGGCCAGGAGGTCCTTGATACGGAGAGTCACGCCTCGGGGATCCCCGCCGGCTTCTGCCGCGAGGGGTGCGGGTGGCGTCGCTCCAACTGGCGCTTGATCCGCTCCTCCGCCCGATCGAGCGCGCTCCGATGATCTGCGCCTTCACCGGTCGCCACGAAGACCTCGCCGTGCGAGATGTGCAGCTTCAGCTCGACGGTCTGGTCGAGCCGCTCCACATCAAAGATGACGCTGCATTCCAGGGGGCGGCTGGCGTGCCGCGCCAGGCGGTCACAGACCGCAAGGGCGCGTTCGCGCAGGGCCTCGGGGATCTCACAGTGACGGGCAGTGATCGTGGTCTGCATGGCCCCTCCATTGAGGTCAGCCGCCGGAATGCGCGGCGATGAGGGAACTGAGGTGGGCTGCTGTCCTGTCGGCCGCGCGCTCCCACGAATGCGCCTCGGCGAAGATCCGCGCCTGACGTCCGAGGCGCTCGACCAGCGCCGGGTCGGCCGCCAGCGCCAGGTAACGCTCCGCCAGCGCAGGGGCATCACCGTGGGGGACCAGAAAGCCGGTCTCCCCGTTCCGCACCGAATCGCGGAGACCGGGGGAATCCGACGCGAGTGACGGAGTCCCGCAGGCGGCCGCCTCCACGTTGGTGATTCCCCACCCTTCCTTGGGCGACGGGAAGACGTTGGCCCAGGCGCTCCGCAGGAAGTGGAGCTTCTCCCCTTCGCTTACCCGGCCGTGGAACCGGACCGCGTCACCCAAGCCAAGGTCCCGGGCCAGCCGCTCCAGGCGGGGACGGTCGTCCCCTGAACCTACCACCTCCAGGCGGAGGTCGGAACGCTCCGCCCGGGCGAGCGCCAGGGCCCGCAGGGCGGTCTCCACTCCTTTATATCGCTTGAGCCGGCCGAGGAAGAGGAAACTGGGGGCGGGGGTCCGTCCCACCGCCGGATCGGGGGAGAATCGCCGGGCATCGACTCCGGGGTGGATCACCTCGATGCGGGAAGCGGGCACTCCCCGGTGGATCAGGTCGTCGCGGGTACTCTCGCTGATGGCGTGGAAGCCGGAGCGCCGATAGGCCCAGGGGATCGGTCGCTCGGCCAACCAGACGATCGCGGCCGAGATCGGGTCGGCCTCCTGGAACGCCGTTACCCCGAAGAGATGCGGTACCAGGGCGCAGTGCGCCGCGCCGGTCAGTCGGGCGGTGAAGAGCGGAAGCTTGTTGATGTCTTCGACGACGATGTCGGGGCACTCGGAGCGGAGCGCCCGCCGCACGGCGCCGCGCCCCAGCAGCGCGAAGGTGTGGCGACCCCCGGTCCGGTGGATCTCGATCCCGTCGATCAGCGCGGTCGGCGCCGCTCCCGGCCAGCCGGAGCAGACCAGCCGGACGCGGTGACCCCGCTGGACCAGGCGTCCGAAGATCTCGAAGAGATGGATCTCGGCCCCGCCGGCGTGCGGGTTCTCCGGATCGTTCCAGTTGACGAGCAGGATGTTCACAGCCGGCCGAGGGTGCGGGCCACCCGGTCGAGGATGCCGTTGACGAAGGCGGCCGACTTGGCGCCCCCGAAGAGCTGGGCCAGATGGATGGCTTCGTTGATCGCCACTTTGGGGGGAACGACGTTCCCCTTGAGTTCGTACACCGCGATACGGAGGACATTCCGCTCCACGACGCCGATCCGCTCCCAGCGCCAGTGCTCCGCCGCGGCGGATGCCTCCCGATCGAGCGCCGCCATATCGGCCAGGATGGCCTGGGCCAGTATCTCCGCCGGCGCAAGTTGGTCGATCATCTCGGCGGGGTGCTCGGCCAGACGGACCAATCCGGAGCCGACGGCGGGCACGGTCCCGCCGCCTCCCACTTCCCAGGCGTACAGAAGCTGCAGCGCTCGGGCGCGGTGCTTGCTCTCCGGGCGCCTCATCAACGGTCCCGAAGCTGCGCGAGCAGATCGGCGGTGCGGAGCGCGGCCTCGGCCGCCTCGTAGCCCTTGTTCCCCGCACTGCCGCCGGCCCGCGCGAGCGCCTGCTCCAGGTCGTCGGTGGTGAGGAGACCGAAACCAACCGGCCGCCCCGTCTCCAGCGCGACGGCACCGAGCGCCCGGCTTGCTTCAGCGGCCACAAAGTCGAAATGCGGGGTCTCGCCGCGGATCACGGCACCGAGCGCCACCACGCAGGCGTAGTGTCCGGAGCGGGCGGCGACCGCGGCGGCGACGCCGAGCTCGAACGCGCCGGGGACCCAGGCCACGTCCACCGCATCATCGGCGATCCTGGCCGCGCGACAGCAGGCGCGGGCCCCGTCGAGCAGCTTCGTGGTGACGAGCTCGTTGTAGCGGCTCACGACGATCGCCACCCGCCCGATGGGGCGGAGCTGGCCTTCCATATCGGTCACGGCATCACTGGGGAAGGAGGTGCCCGAGCTTGTCGCGCTTCACGGCGAGATAGGCGCTGTTCTCGGATGTTGGATCGGACTGCAGCGGGACGCGCTCGGTGATCTCAAGCCCGTAACCTTCGAGACCCACAAGCTTCCGGGGATTGTTGGTCATGATCCGGATGGAGGAGAGGCCAAGGTCGCGGAGGATCTGCGCCCCGATGCCGTAGTTCCGGAGGTCGGGAGCGAAGCCGAGCCGCTGGTTGGCCTGAACGGTATCGGCGCCCTGATCCTGGAGCGCGTAGGCGCGGAGTTTGTTCAGGAGTCCGATCCCCCGCCCTTCCTGGTCGAGATAGACGATGACCCCGCGCCCTTCGCGGACGATGTGGTCCATCGCGGCGTGAAGCTGGGGACCGCAGTCGCAGCGGGACGAATGAAAGACATCCCCGGTGAGGCACTTGGAGTGCATCCGGACCAGGATCTCCCGCTCTCCCTGCACGTCGCCGTGCACCAGGGCGACGTGTTCCGCGTCGTCCACGTCGTTCCGATAGCCGATGATCCGGAACTCGCCGAACTCGGTGGGGAGCCGCGCCTCCGCTACCCGGTGCACCAGCTGCTCGGTACGCAGGCGGTACGCCACGAGCTGGGCAGTGGTCACGAAGGTGAGGCTGTGCTCCCGCGCGAACGATTCGAGCTCCGGGCGCCGCGCCATCGTGCCGTCGGAGTTCATGATCTCGCAGATGACGCCGGCGGGATAGAGCCCGGCCAGGCGCGCCAGATCGACGCTCGCCTCGGTGTGACCGACGCGCTGCAATACCCCGCCCGGCCGGGCGCGGAGGGGAAAGACGTGTCCCGGACGGCGGAGGTCGCTCGGGACGGTGGCGGGGTTGATGGCGACGTGGATGGTGGCGGCGCGATCGGCGGCGGAGATCCCGGTGCCGACGCCGAAGCGCCGGTCGGCATCCACGCTCACGGTAAAGGCAGTGCCGAGCTCCTCGGTATTCTTGACGGTCATCTGCGGCAGGCCCAGCTGCTCGCAGCGCTCCGCGGTCAAGGCGAGGCAGATGAGACCACGCCCGTGGGTCGCCATGAAATTGACGGTCTCGGGCGTGACGAGCTCCGCGGCGCAGAGGAGGTCGCCCTCGTTCTCACGCTCGTTGTCGTCCGCCACGATGACGATCCTGCCGTTGCGCAGGTCCTCAATCGCTTGTTCGATGGTGCCGAAAGTCATTGCCGGTCTCAGATTCAGGTCACGGGTGACGCGTAACGCGTGACGGGTAACGCGAGATCACCCTGCGACCGGTGACCGCTGCCCTGTCCCCTTCAATAATGCCGCCACGTACTTCCCGATCAGGTCACCCTCCAGCTGCACCGCGTCGCCCGTCACCCGCTCGCCCAGCGTCGTCTTCCGCAGCGTCTCGGGGATGAGCGCCACCTGGACCACATTCGGCGCCGGGATCGCGTTCACCGTGAGACTCACCCCGTCCACGGTGATCGAGCCGAGCGGGAGGGAGACGGCGGCGACGGCGGGCGGCACGCTGATGTCAATGAGCCGCGCGTCCTCGCGCACCCTTACCCCGACCACCCGCCCCACGCCGTCCACATGTCCCTGCACCAGATGCCCGCCGAGCCGGTCGCCGGCGCGCACCGCCCGCTCCAGATTGACGGGACGACCCTTTCCGTAGGCGCCGAACGCGGTCCGCTCCAGGCTGGTCGCGATCACGTGGACCGTAAACCACCCCTTCCCCACCCGTTCCACTGTCAGGCAGGCCCCGTCCACCGCGATGCTCTCACCCCGGCGCACGCCCCGAAAGGATGCCCGGAGCCGGAGGGTCAGCCCTTCCGCCGTGCGCTCGGCGGCGGCGACCTGCCCGACTGCAGCGATCAGACCGGTGAACATGGCTCTCGATCTACCACCAGTAAGGTATCCTCACCGAGGGCCCGCCGCTCGGCCACCTGCCAGCGCGGCGCGGCGCCCAATGCAAGGTCGGGGAGTTCCGCAAAGGCCGGGATGGCGCCGGTCCCAAGCCAGAGGGGTGACTGGATCCAGTAGAGCCGGTCGACCAGACCAGCTCCGAGAAGGGCGCCGGCCAGCCGGCCTCCACCTTCCACCAATACTGAGAGAACACCCTCCTGTTCCCGCAGCCAGCGCATCCCCTTGGCCAGCGATTCAGCTCCCACCACCGTCACCCCGCGATACTGCGCCTCCGTTCCCCGTTCCCGCACCGCCGCCGGCGCCGCGAGGACGATCGTCCGCGGGTCACTCGCGGTCTGGAGCAATTGGAGACGCTCGTGGAGATCGAGCCCGCGATCGAAGATCACCCGGCGCGGGGCGATCCGCGGCACCACGCTCCCCCGGACCGTAAGGGCGGGGTCATCAATCCGGGCGGTCTCGCCCCCCACGGCCAGGGCATCGAATCCGGCCCGCAGCCAGTGGGCGAAGTCACGCGCCTGGGGGCCCGAGATCCACCGCGACCGGCCCGCCGCATCGGCGATCCTGCCATCGAGAGAGGTCGCGAGCTTGAGGGCGACGAAGGGGCGGGAGGCGCCGCTGAATTGATGACGGAAGAGCGCATTCTGGCGGCAGGCCTCGGCCTCGAGGACGCCGAGCTGGACATCCACGCCCCGGGCTCGGAGGAGCGGCGCGCCACCGGCGGCGACCGGATTGGGATCGGGGAGCGCCGCCACCACGCGGGTGATCCCGCTCGCGAGGATCGCCTCGGTGCACGGCGGCTGTTTCCCCTGATGGGCACACGGCTCCAGCGTCACCACGAGGGTGGCGCCGCGCGCGCGCGCTCCCGCCGAACGAAGGGCCACAACTTCCGCGTGCTCCCGGCCGAACTCCGCGTGCCAGCCCTCGCCGACTAGGTCGCCGTCCCGCAGGACGACCGCGCCGACCAGGGGGTTGGGATGCACACGCCCCCAGCCTCGCCAAGCGAGACTGAGGGCGCGCGACATCGCCTCCGCTTCATTCACGCTAGAACGACACCCGGACTCCGACCCCGCCGAACAGATGGCCCTTCTTGGGATCGACATCCTGAAAGTGGGTCGTGGGTGACAGGTCACCGGCGCTCTCCCAGCCCACCTCACCCACGAGCTTGAGGATGAACAGGTCGAGCCCTGCGTCCGCGAAGACCATTCCGCGACTCTGATTGAGCTTCACGTTGACCGAATCGATATTCGCCGGAACGATCGGATCACGAAAGAGGATCTGGGCGTCGCCGGTGTAGGTGGTGTACCCGGCGCCGGCGGCAACATCGAGGATCAGGAGGTGGGTGCTTGCGGTCACCCGCCAGCTGGTGGCGTGCAGATCCAGTGAATACCCGAAATTCTGGCCCGCGACATTCGCCGGATCGCCGTACTGAATCTTGGGGATGCTGCGGCGCATCACCGAGGCGGAGATCGATGGGATCGGGCCGGTGCCGCGGAGGATTCCGACCCGGAGGCCATAGCCGAGCCCGAGGACGACATCGCCGATCTTGGTGGCACTCGGATCGACGTGGAGATCCTTCACCGCGCCGACGGGGAGCAGGACCGCACTGCCGAGCGCGTCGACCGAGAGGAGGCCGGCACCGATTCCCTTGTAGATGCCGATCGAACCTTCGACCACAGGGGCCGGCAGGATGATCTTGCTGCCGCTGTTCACCGTGTCGGTCGTGCCGTTGTACGAGAGATCGGGGAGGGTGAGGCTGGTGGCATTGGCCCGAACACCGAGGGTGAAGTGGGGAAAGCCGCCCAGCGTCTTGGCGGTACCGAGGATCGGATCGCCGCCGCTGGTAACGAGACCGAGCAGCGGCTGGAAGTAGCGCGTCGCGTCGACGCCGGCGTTGCAGAGGTTGCTCGCCGTGGCGCTCGCGTTGTACGGGGCACACTCGGTGTTCTGGGCCCGCAGCGCCGGGACCGCGAGCAGGAATCCGAACCCAAGGAGCATCAGGGGCCTGCGCATGCATCTACCTCCGGTGGGGGTCAGGTGGTGAAGCGTACCGCGCGCGCACCCCGGCGGATCTCGCCGAGGACCCACGTAGCGATCCCGGCGGAGCGGGCGGCAGCTTCCGCGGCCGCCACCTCACCGGGGGGCAACACCGTGATGAGCCCCACACCGAGGTTGAAGACGTCCCGCATCTCCTCGGTCGAGACCTTACCCGCCTCTTGCAGCAGTTGGAACAGCGGAGGGAGCGTCCAGCTCCCGGCGGCCACCACGGCCTCACACTGTTCAGGCAAGACCCGGACCAGGTTGCCAGGAATCCCGCCCCCCGTGATATGTGCGATACCATGCACCCGCGAGATGACCGGCATCACCGCCGCGGCGTAACTCAGGTGCACCGCCAGGAGGTGATCAACGGCCGTGCGCCCCGTATCTCCGAGCAGAGCATCGAGTTGCAGCTTCAGGCGGTCGAAGATGATCCGGCGCGCCAAGGTGTAGCCGTTGGTGTGTAATCCTGACGACGCGTAGGCGAGGAGCGTGTCCCCGGGCACAATGCGGTGCCCGTGGAGCGCTTCATCCTCCTCCACCATGCCGACGATCGTGCCGGCCAGATCGAAGTGCCCCGGCTGGTAGAGTCCCGGCATCATCGCCGTCTCGCCGCCGGTGAGGGCCATCGCATGATGGCGGCAGCCGCGCGCGACCCCTTCCACTACCGCGGCGATCAGCTCGGCCGTGAGAGCGGAACCGGCCACATAGTCCTGGAACGCGATCGGACGCGCCCCGTGGACCAGGATGTCATTGACCGAATGGTTGACCAGATCTTCACCCACCGTATCGAGCCGCCCCGCCTCGAGCGCCACCAGCACCTTGGTGCCGACGCCATCGGTGCTCATCACCAGCACCGGCTTCCGCATCCCCGCGGGAAGGCGGACCATCCCGCCGAACGCCCCGACCTCGCCCACCGAAAGCGCGGTGCGGGTTCCGGCCACCAAGCGCCCGATCCGCGTCTTGGCGTCCTCGGCGGTGTCGAGATCGACCCCGGCCGCGGCGTACTGGCGGCCGGTCACGGCGCCCGCCCCGGGAAGTCCACGGCGGTGAGCTTGCGGAACCCATCCACCCGCCGTTCGACGTCCGCGCCCTGCACCCCGTCAAATCCGTGGATCCCGAAGCGCTCCACTGCGAACGACCCCATCACCGATCCGTAGACCATCGCCCGCCGGAGGGCCGCGTCGGTGATCTCGCCGGCCCGCGCGACATATCCCATGAAGCCGCCCGCGAAGGCGTCCCCCGCCCCGGTCGGATCGAAGACTTCCTCCAGCGGATAGCCGGGAATAGCGAAGGTTCCGCGGGCATCCATCAGCAGTGCGCCGAACTCTCCCTGTTTGATCACGACCCGCTGGGGGCCGCGCTCCAGTATCCACCGCCCGGCGCGATGGATGTTCCAGTCACCGGAGAGTTCGCGGGCCTCGCTGTCATTGACCATCAGGATGTCCACCTGCTTCAGCAGCTGGAGCAGCACGTCCTTCTTGCTCTGGATCCAGTAGTTCATCGTGTCGCAGGCGACGAGCTTGGGCCGTTCGATCTGCGACAGTACGCCGAGCTGCAGCTCCGGATCGATGTTGCCGAGGAAGAGGTACTCGGCCCCGCGGAATGCCGGCGGCAGTTTCGGCTGGAAGCGGGCGAAGACGCCGAGGCGCGTCTCCAGCGTCTCCCGGCTCTGGAGGTCGTAGGAATACTTCCCCTTCCAGCGGAAGCTCTCTCCCTCGGCTCGCTCGACCCCGCTCCAGTCGATCCCGCGCGGCGCCAGTTGTTCGAGTTCGGCCACCGGATAATCGGACCCGATGACGCCGACCACCTTGACCGGCGAGAGCAGCGACGCGGCCACCGAAAAGAAGACCGCGGAGCCGCCGAGCGCGTCGGCGGTCTCCCCGAAAGGGGTGTAGATCGAATCGAGGGCGACGGAACCGACGACGAGCAGGGTCACGATCACATCCGGTCGGGAGCGGAGAGGCCGAGCAGCGAGAGCCCGTTGGCGAGCACGATGCGCGTCGCGCGCGCGAGCGCCAGGCGCGCCGCCTCGACCGGCGGGGCTTCGCCCAGCACACGGCAGTGATGGTACCAGTGGTGGGAGAGCCGGGCCAACTCCTCGAGATATCCGGTGATGCGGTGGGGTTCGCGCGCCCGCGCCGCACTGGCCACTGCCTCGGGGAAGGCCGTCAACTTCTTGAGCAGGTCCTGATCCGGCACCGTCGAGAGGGCGGCGATCTCGATCCCGTCGGCCCCGGCCGAGGCGGGCTCGCGCTCCGCCACCCGGAAGATCCCGCTCATCCGCGCGTGCGCCATCTGGACGTAGAAGACCGGGTTCTCATCGGTCTGGGTCCGGGCCAGATCCACGTCGAAGACGAAGTGGCTCTCGCCCCGGCGCATCAGGAAGAAGTAGCGCGCGGCGTCGACCCCGACCTCTTCAAAGAGCTCGCGCAGGGTGACGAACTCTCCCGAGCGCTTCGACATCTTCACCTCTTCCCCGCCCCGCACCACCTTCACCAGCTGGACCAGCGCCACGTCGAAGAAACCGTCGGGATAGCCCAGCGCCTTCAGCACCGCGCGCATCCGGGGGATGTAGCCGTGGTGATCGGCGCCCCAGACGTCGATGACCTGATCGAAGCCCCGCCCATGCTTGTCGACGTGATAGGCGATGTCGGGGACGAGATAGGTGTAGGAGCCGTCGGACTTCCGGAGCACCCGGTCCTTGTCGTCACCGAAGGAGGTGGTCCGGAGCCAGAGCGCCCCTCCTTCCTCGAAGGTAAGATCGCGCGACTTGAGGAGATCCAGACCCCGCTCAACCTTGCCCTCATCATAGAGTGCCTGCTCGGATGCCATCACGTCGAACCGCACCCCGAAAGTCCGCAGGTCTTCATCCTGCTCCTCCCGCATCATCCGAAGGGCATAGGTCCGGCAGCGAGCGATCCCCTCCGCTTCATGAACCGTGGCGAAGCCCGGCCCTTCCTGCTGCACCAACCGCTCGGCGAGTTCGACAAGGTACGCGCCGTGATATCCCCCCTCCGGCAACTCGGCCGGATGCCCCGCCGCCTGACGCACCCGGGCCCAGAGCGAGAGGGCCAGCTTGTCGATCTGGACCCCGGCGTCGTTGATGTAGAACTCGCGGGTGACGCCGTGGCCGGTCCACTCCAGCAGCGCCGCGATCCCATCGCCCAATGCCGCGCCCCGGCCATGCCCGACGTGCAGCGGTCCGGTCGGATTGGCGGAGACGAACTCGATGTTGACCCGGCGGCCGCGGCCGAAGTCGGAGCGGCCGTAGTTCGGACCGGCGGCAATGATCGCACCGAGGTCGCTGGCGAGCTGGCCGCCGGCGAGCCAGAAGTTGATGAAGCCGGGCCCGGCGATCTCCGTCTTCCTGATCACGCCGGGAGGGAGCGCGAGCTCGGCCACGATGCGGGCCGCGACATCGCGCGGCTTCGCCTTTTGGGCCTTCGCGAGCAGCAGCGCGAGATTGGTGGCCCAGTCACCGTGGGCCTCCTCGCGGGAACGCTCCAGCACGAAGACAACGCCGTCCCCGCCGAGGAGTGCCGCGATCCGGGCGAGTTCAGCGCGAAGCTGGTCGCTCACTCGTCGGCCTTGGTCCGTTTGGACTTGGGCTTGGGCTCCGAGGGAGTGCTCACGGCGGGCTTCGGGGCCGGGGTGGCATCGGGCTTGGCAGCGGTACTGGCCGGCACGCTCTCGACCGGGTCCTTCCGGGGTCCCTTCCCATCCTTGCCATAGTCGGTGATGTAGAAGCCGCTCCCCTTGAAGACCAAAGCCGCCCCGCCGGAGATCTTCCGCGTGGCCGGCTTGCCGCAGACGGGGCACTTCGTCCGGGGCTTCTCGTTGATCTTCTGAATCACTTCAAACTCGTGCCCCGCGGGGCAGGAGTACTCGTAAGTCGGCATCTCTCCACCTCAGCTAACCGTAAATCGGACAAAAAGTTAGCCGGATGGGGGGAGGCTTTCAACTTCCTTTACCTCACCCCCTGACCCCCTCTCCCTGAAGTGAGAGGGGGTCAGGGGGTGAGGTATAGTCGCGTGAGCCGGAGCATCGGGCGTCATCAATCCCGTGCGCCCAGGCACGAAAAACCCCTCTCCTTTGAAGGAAGAGGGGCCGGGATGAACGCGCGGGAGCCGGACTGCACCCCCCGCTCACCGTTCACCGTTTACCGCTCACTGCCTTTACCCCCGATACGTCCCCCACGCCTTCCGGAGCACATCGCTGATCTCCCCCAGGGTGGCGCGGGCCCGAACCGCCTCGATGATCGGCGGCATCAACGGCTCGGTCCCCGCCGCGGCGAGGGCCAGCACGCCGAGCCGCGCCGCCACCACGCCGCCGTCCCGCCCGGCCTTGGCCGCCTGGAGCGCGGCGATCTGCCGCGCCGCCAGCGCCGAAAAATCGGGGCCCGGGAGGACCGGCACCGTGGGGTTGTCGGTGAACCGGTTGACCCCGACCACGACCTGCTCCCCCGCCTCCTGCTGCTGCTGCTGGATCCAGGCGCTCTCGGCGATCGCCTTCTGGAAGAACCCCTTCTCGATCGCGGCCGCCGCCCCACCCAACTCATCCACCTCCGCGATGAGCGCCCGGGCCTCCCGCTCGACCCGATCAGTGAGCGCTTCGACATAGTAGCTCCCGCCGAGTGGGTCCACCGCGGAGGTGATCCCGCTCTCATAGGCCAGGATCTGCTGAGTCCGGAGGGCGAGTGTAGCCGCCTCGGCGCTCGGCAGCGTCAGGGCCTCGTCGTACCCGTTGGTGTGCAGCGACTGCGTCCCGCCGAGCACCGCCGCCAGCGCCTGGACCGTCACCCGGGCCACGTTGTTGAAGGGCTGCTGCGCTTGCAGGGTGACGCCGCCGGTCTGGGTGTGGAAGCGCAGTCGCGCGGTCGCGTCATCGGCCTGGAAACGTTCGCGGACGAGCGCGGCCCAGAGCCGCCGCGCCGCACGGAACTTCGCCACCTCTTCGAACAGGTCGTTGTGCGCCGCGAAGAAGAAGGAGAGCCGCGGGCCGAAGCCGGCGAGCGGCACCCCGGCCGCGATCCCGTGGCGCACGTACTCCAGCCCGTTGGCGAGGGTGAACGCAACCTCTTCGGCCGCGGTGGCCCCCGCCTCGCGGATATGGTATCCGCTGATCGAGATGGGATTGAAGTTCATCCCCTCCTCGACCACGAAGCGGAAGATGTCAGTGGTGAGCCGGAGCGAGGGTTCGGGGGGATAGATGTAGGTCCCCCGGGCGATGTACTCCTTGAGCACGTCGTTCTGCACCGTCCCGCCCAGCTGCCGGCGGGTGACCCCCTGCTCCTCCCCCACGACGACATACATCGCGAGCAGGATCGCGGCGGTCGCGTTGATCGTCATCGAAGTGGTGACGCCGCCGAGAGGAATGCCGCGGAAGAGCTCGGTGAGGTCATTCACCGTGTCGATGGCGACGCCGACGCGCCCGACCTCCCCTGTCGCCATCGGGTGGTCAGAGTCGTACCCCATCTGGGTCGGGAGGTCGAAGGCGGTGGAGAGGCCCGACTGCCCCGCGGCGAGGAGCTGACGGAACCTGGTGTTGGTCTCCTCGGCGGTTCCGAAGCCGGCGTACTGCCGCATCGTCCAGAGCCGGGTGGTGTACATCCCCGGATGGATGCCGCGGGTGAAGGGGAACTGACCCGGAGAGACTGGCGGCTCCGGCACGTCAGCGGGGCCGTAGACGATTTTGCCCTCGGGATCTGGCGGTAGCGTCACGACGCCGGCTCCGTCATCACTTCGCGGACCCAGGCGACGTCATCCCGGCAGCCGATGACCAGTGGTGTGCGCTGATGCAGCTCCGTCGGCTGGATCTCGAGGATCGGGAAGGCTCCGTCGGTGGCCGCACCCCCCGCCTGCTCGGCGAGGAACGCCATCGGCGAGGCCTCGTAGAGAAGCCGGAGCTTGCCCCGCGGGTTCTTGGTGTCGGCGGGATACATGAAGATCCCGCCGGCAATCAGGTTCCGATGAAAATCGGCGACGAGCGAGCCGATATAGCGGCTGTTCTTCCCGGCGAGCCGCTCCGGGAAATCCCCGTGAAAACCGCGGACCGCCTTCTGGGTCTGCCGATCCCAGCGCGCAAAGTTGCTCTCATTGACACTGTAGTAGGTGCCGTTCTTCGGCATCCGGATCTGGTCACGGGAGAGAAGGAACTCCCCGATGGTGGGGTCGAGGGTAAAGCCGTGCACTCCGATCCCGGTCGAATAGATCAGCATCGTGCTCGAACCGTAGATGACATACCCCGCGGCCACGAGCTTCCGTCCCGGCTGCAGCAGGTCCTCGAGCGCCCCGCCACCCGACGTGGTCAACCGGCGGTAGATGCTGAAGATGGTGCCGACCGCGGCATTCACATCAATGTTCGACGAGCCGTCCAGCGGATCGAAGAGCACCACGTACTTGCCGGATTTGTACTCGGGGGGGATGGGGATCGGGCCATCATCCTCCTCCGAAGCCATCACGCAGACCCGCCCGGTGTGGTTGAGGGCGTGCTTCAGGGTCTCGTTGGCGAAGACGTCGAGCTTCTGCTGCGACTCTCCTTGGACGTTGGTGACCCCCGAACTGCCCAAGATGTCGACCAGGCCCGCGCGACGAATGTTGGCGGAGATGATCTTGGCGGCGAGGCCGATATCGTAGAGCAGGTTGGACAGCTCCCCGGTGGCCTCGGGGAACCGGTTCTCCTGGTCGAGGATGAAACGCTCGATCGTGGTGACGGAGGTGCGGCTCTGCACGCGGGCCCCGGGGTAAACGGTGAAGGGTCAAGGGTGAACGGATGTCGCCGCTGTCAAAGCGTACTGTTCGCTGCGTCCGGAACCGTGCACGCGCATCGTCGCGCTGTCGACGAGGACCTCGATCGTTCCGGATTCGTCGGTCCGCCAGACCGAGGCCCCGGCCGTCCGCAAACGCCCGAGCGTCTCCGCGGCGGGATGACCGTAGCGGTTTCCCCGCCCCACGCTGACGACGGCTACTTCAGGCTTGAGCTCCGCGAGCCACTCGACTCCCGACGCGGTACGGCTCCCGTGGTGTCCCACCTTGAGGAGATCGATGTCGCCAACGCGGCCCCGGAGTCTCCCCTCGGCACGCAGTCCCGCGTCGCCCGCGAGCAGCGCGTGGAACGCGCCCCAATGGATCAGCAGGACGACGGAATCCTCGTTGAGGTCGAGCCCCCACTCCGCCCACGTCGTATCGGGATGCAGCACCACGAGCTCGACGCCATCGACCCGGAGCGTATCGCCGGAGCGCAGCGGCGCCCATTGCGTCCCGTCGGCCGCCGCGGCATCCAGCATTCCGAGGTAGGCCGAATCGGGAACCGCCTCGCCCGGTTCCAGCAGGAGCGCGGCGTTGACCCGGTCCAGCACCGCGGGGATTCCGCCGAAATGATCGAGGTGCGCATGGGAGAGCACCACGGCGTCAAGCCGATCGATTCCTTCCCGGGCCAGGAATGGAGCCACCACCCGCCGCCCCGCGTCGCGTCCCTCCAGGCGAGGACCCGCATCGATCAGAATCGCGTGGCCGTGAGGGGTCCGGAGGAGTGCTGCATCCCCCTGGCCGACATCGAGAAAATCTAACCGCAGCCCCGAGACCGGGCCACGCGCCGACAGAGCCGCAGTCCAAAGAAGCCCGACCCACGCCGCGGCGGCGCCCGCCAGCACGATGCGGGTCCCCGCCACGCCCCGGGTATTGCGCGAGCCAGCCGCCCACAGTGCGATACCAAGCACCAGGAGCCACGGCAGCGCACTCATCGGCTCCGCCGCGAGAGTCATGTGTCCGAAGGGGAGGATCGCTCCGAGCGCGGCCAGCCGGTCGAGCCCGACGAGCCCGATCCCCGCCCCGGCCGCGAATGCCCGCGCCAGGGGCATTGCCACCGGCGCAATCACCACGCTGGCGAGCGCGCCGGGGACGGCGATCGCGGCGAGCGGAATCCCGATGAAGTTGAGAACGATCCCGGCGAGTGCGACCGTGCCGAGCGCCGCGGCGGTGATCGGCGCCGTGGCGAGGGTCGCGCCGATGGAGCCCGCCAGGGTCTGCCATCCGGCATGGCGGCCGAGCGCGCGATCGCTCCAGCGGGTGAAATGGGTGGCGCCACCGAGCGATCCCACCGAGAGCCAGGCGCCGATGTCGAAGATGGCCCAGGGATCGACCACCAGGACCGCGAGCGCCGTGACGGCCAGCAGGCTGCCCGGGGCGACCTGACGCTGTCGCAGCCGCGCCGTACAGGTCACCACCGCGAGCGCAACCGCCCGGGTGGCGGGAGCGGGCCAGCCCAGCCATCCCACATAGCCCACCGCCACCGCCGTAGCGACCAGCCAGGCGCGTTCGCGGGAGAGTCCGGCGGCGCGGCAGAGGATCAGAATCCACGCCACGATCAGCCCGACGTGAAAGCCCGAGATCGAGAGCAGATGGATGAGGCCGGCCTGGGCGTAGGTGTCGCGCAGCACCGGATCGAGCGCGCCCCGCCGGTCGAAGAGCAGCGCATCGACCAACGGGGCGCGGCTGCCGTAGAGCTGGCGGGTAACGCCGAAGAGTCGAGCGCGCGCGGCGAGTCCGCGCGGGACATCTCCGAGTGCCGGCGCCACGCGCGCGGCGACGAGCACGCCCCCCGGACGTCCCGCCGGCCCCTCGGGCCGCGGGATCCAGCGCCCCTCAACGGCGACCCGTGTGCCAACCTCGGCCCGTGCCCGGGGCGACCAGCGGACCGCGATATCTCCATCACAGCGGCCCGCCGGAGCGAAGCGGACCGGCGTAGCGCCGACCGGCGGGTCCCGCGGCACACCGACGACACGGACCTCACCACCTTTGAGCAGGGCCGAGCACCGTGCCGGCTCCACCCGCCACGCGACCCAGGCGACACCGCGCCCGACGAGCGCCGCGCCGAGGATGAGGACCAAGGTCGGACGCCGGCCGACAGCGAGGACCAAGACGGCAAGACCCAGAAGCGCGCTTCCCGTATCCCCGAAACGCAAGAGGCCGGTCGCAAGACCGGCCCCATATCCCACCACCAGCGCCACGGCGGGCGCCGGCCTCATCCCGCCCGACCCCGGGTCAGCGCCCGCCGGAGGGTGCAGCACCGCAGCGAGGGGCCATCCCCACCTTCCGGAACGCCTCGAGGAGGACCACTTCGGTCGCCACGCGAGTCTGGTCCCGGTCGAGCGCGATCTCGCTCAGGACCGCTCCCTCCGTGGTCGCGACGTAGCGGGCGGGGAGCCGGTTCAAGGCATAGACCAGGACGTCGCTCCGGCAGATCTTGCAGCCACAAAATCCGGCGATCGACGACAGCAGCGCGTCGTAACGCTGGGTGACATGTTCTTCCACGAGGTTCCGCATCACACGACCGCCAGGGCGCGCCCGGCCGGAGCCGGTTCGCCGGTGAAAGTGGAGCCGGTCGTGCCGGTGAGACGCACCGTGTGGTACTCACCGATGGCCGACGCAGGCAGCTCGAGCAGAACCATGTGGTTGGCGCGGGTGCGCCCGAGCAGGAGCCCGCCCCGCTTGGCCGGCCGCTCCACCAGCACTTCGTGGACCTCGCCGACGCGGGCGAAGTTCTTCCGGGCCGCCTGACCACGGGCGACACCGATGAGCCGATCGAGCCGCTCACTCGCCACCGCATCCTCGATGTGCCCCTTGATTCGCACCGCCGGCGTCCCTTCCCGGACCGAATACTTGAAGGTGTAGGCCTCGTCGAAGGCCGCTTCCTCCACCAGCGACAAGGTCTCCGCGAATTCCGCTTCGGTTTCACCGGGGAATCCAACGATGAGATCGGTCGAAATGGTGATGCCGGGAATGGCGCGCCGAAGCCGGACGACGACCTCGATATAGGTGGCGCGATCGTAGCGCCGGAGCATCCGCTTGAGGCAGCTGTCTGCGCCGCTCTGGGCCGGCAGGTGGACGTGCTCGCAGACCGCCTCCACCTCCGCCATCGCCGCGATGACGCCGTCGGTGAAATCGGTGGGATAGGGGCTGGTGAAGCGGACGCGGCGGACCCCGTCCACCGCGCCCACGGCGCGCAGGAGGTCAGCGAAGTCGTGCCGGCCATCGTGATAGCTGTTGACCGTCTGCCCAAGGAGCGTCACCTCCGTGGTGCCCCCGGCGGCGAGCTCCGCCACCTCCCGCACCACGTCGGACAAGTTACGGCTCCGCTCCGGTCCGCGCGTGTACGGAACAATGCAGAAGGTGCACTTATAATCGCAGCCGCGCTGGACGGTGACGAACGCGGTCGGACCGCCCTGCCGTACCGGCGGCACATCCTCGTAATGCTCCCAGGAACGGAACGCCGTATCGCTCACCCGGCCTCCCGCCTCGGCCTGGGCGATGACATCGGGAAGATTCCGATAGGCGTCGGGTCCCACCACCAGGTCGATCTTGGAGACCTGCTCCAGCAGCCTGGGCCCCAGCCGCTGCGCCATGCATCCCACCACGCCGAGCACCCCGCC
>JBIOIC010000002.1:0-22393 GCA_044449625.1 Gemmatimonadales bacterium
GGCAACCGTATCGACGGAGCAGGTCCCTCGCTCCGCTCGGGATGACTCCTCTCGTTCTTCTCTCCTCCTCTTCTCCCTTCTCTCTCCTCCCTTCTCCTTTCTCTCTTCTCCTTTCTTCCGTCTCCCTGCTCTCTTCCCTCCCCCCTCTAGCGAGTGTATCACTTTTACAATACATTCGCCTGACCCCGTTCCCGGACCACCGATGTCCCTCGCCATCGACACCGAGCAGCTCTGCTACCGCCCCGGCGGCGGCTTCGAGCTCCGTCCCCTTGATCTGCACGTTCCCACCGGGGCTATCTACGGATTCCTGGGCCCCAACGGCTCCGGCAAGACGACGACGATCCGCCTCCTCCTCGGGCTCCTGCGCCCCGCCTCCGGACGCATCACGGTCCTCGGCAACTCGATGCCCGCCGCGGCGTCCGCTACCCTCGCGCGCATCGGCTACGTCCCCGAAGCGCCCCACTTCGACGCGGTGCTCACGGTCCGGGAGATCCTCAGCTTCCAGGCGGCGTTCTATCCGCTCTGGGACGATACGTGGTCCGCGTCCCTTCTCCGGCAGTTCGAGCTGGATGATCGCAAGCCGTTCGGCAAACTTTCCAAGGGCCAGAAAGCGAAGGTGATGATGCTCGCCGCCTTGGCCCAGCGCCCCGAACTCCTTCTCCTCGACGAACCGACCGACGGCCTCGATCCGGTGGCTCGGCGCGACATCCTCGCAGCCCTCCTCGAATATGTCCAGGGCGGCACCGCCACCGTGCTGATCTCCAGCCATCTGGTTCACGAACTCGAGCGGATCTGCAACTGGGTGGGGATCATGGACGGAGGACGGCTCGCGGCCGAGATGCCGATGGAACGCCTGAAGACGGGGACCAAGCGGCTGCGAGTGGAGGGAGCTCCCGCGGGGACACCCGCAGCACCCCCCTTCCTTCTCCTGAATCGCACGGCCACCGGTAATGCGGAGACCTGGGTGGTCCGCGACTGGGAGGCGCCGATGGCCGCGTGGTTCGAGGCGCAGGGCGCCCGGCTCGCGGCAGTGCAAGACCTCGATCTTGAGAGCGGCTTCGTCGAACTGCTGCGGGCGTTCCGGACCCGCCGGATGGAGGCCTGATGTTCCGCGTCATGCTATGGAGTCAGTGGAAGTGGTCGCGCCTGGTGACGGTGCTCGGTGCGCTCGCCGCCTTCAGCATCCCCATCCTCTCGGCGCAGGGCGCTTCGGCACCGAACCGGCATCCGATGGAGCCGGAGCAGCTCCTCCGCACGGTCCAGACGTGGGGAACCCTCTATCCGGTGCTCGCCGCCGGGCTCGGCCTCCTCATCGCCATCGCCTGCTGGGGCCCCGACCACCGGGGCCGCCACGTACACGCCCTCTCGCTCCCGATTGCACGATGGCGTTACGTGCTGCTCAAGTACGCGGCGGGGCTCACACTCCTGGCGCTGCCCGTCCTCGCGCTGCTCGCGGGCGCGCTCCTCGCCACGTGGACCGCGACGCTCCCCTCGGGACTCCACGCCTATCCCATCGCCCTCGTAATTCGGTTCACGCTGGCGGTACTGGTGGCATTCTCGGTCTTCTTCGCCATCGCCGGCGCCACGCCGCGTACGGCCGGATTCATCCTCGGCTTCGCCGCTCTGCTCGTGGTCGTTCAGATCCTGGCGAGTGCCGCCGGATTCGGTTTCAACCTCCTGCTCTACTTCCAGGTCGTGGCGGTAGACTGGCCTGGCCCGCTCGCCATTTTCACCGGCCACTGGCTGCTCATCGATGTCTAGGCCCGTCGCGCTGACCCTGCTGGCCTGCTCCGCCCTGGCACTCCCCCTCGCGGCGCAACACCCGGCACGCGATTCCCAAATGACCGCCCTCGCGGCCCGGGCCGACACCCTCCTCCACCGGTGGCGGGAGGCCGAGGCGCTCGCCGGGCTCGCGGACAGCGTGGCCCATCGCGCCGTCGCGGGCCAGACCGACACTATCCGGGTCGGCGGCCTGCGCATCATCACCAATCCGTCGCCGCTGCGACTGCGCGAGGCCGCGGCCGCCGTCTGGGCAATGGCCGATTCGCTCTACGGAACCTTCGCCGGCCGTTTCGCGGCACACCCGTACTTCATCCAGGCGGTGGATCCTGACACGACGGCGCCACGCCCCGATCACCCGTGGGGCGCCGTGACGCCCTGGGGGACCGATACCGCAACGCTCATCCGCCAACTGCTCGCCGCCTTGCCCCTCCCTCCGGTCGATACCGCGCTCCACAACTGGCTTCGCGGCGACGTGCGACCCGATTTCGACGCGCCGAGTGACCGGGCGCACACGTACCTGCGGCTGGTGACGGCACCCTACCAGGTGAATCACCGGTGCTTCGCCGGTGACATCCGCGCCTGTCGCTCCGCCCTGAACCTCGACGCGGCCGCCGCGATTCCGACGCTTGCCTTCTCGACGGCCGAGGAGCGGCAGCGGGTGGCCCTGGCACTGTTCGCCTCCCTGGGTGATGACGACCAGCCCGAATACCTCGCCTGCACCAAGGGGAGCGATTCGGCCTGTACCGCCATGCTGCGCTCCGTCGCCACCGGCTTCCTCCCGCGCCCGCTCGACAACGACGGCCGCCAACTGCTGGTGCATCTCGCGCTCTCCTTCGGGGGACGGGAAGCGTACATCCGTTTGCTCGCCGATCCTGAGGCCCCGATCCCCGATCGGCTCGCGTACGCGGCGGGGATCCCGCTCGATCAACTCATCGGCCGCTGGCAGGCCGAGGTCCTCGCCGCCCGGCCGCAGCCGGTCAAGCTCCCGCCGCTCCACCTTCTCGCCGGATTTGGCTGGGTGGTGCTCTTCGGCCTCTCGGGACTCGGGAGTTCGCGATGGCGCGTGAGCTGACCCGCTGGGGCGCGGCGCTCGCCATCGCGTGTGTGGCGGTCGCGGCCGGCTACCTCCCGCCGCACGGTGGCGACGCACGTCCCGCGGGTCAGATGCCTCCCGAGCCGGGAGTGGCGCGCGCGCGCGCCAACGCACTGGCCGACCAGTGGCGGGCCGTCGCGCGTGCGCTGCAGATTGCCCGCTACCGAGCGGCGCTCGATCCCGTACTCTCCGCCCGCGCCGATGCCAGCGGCCCGACGGTCGCCCTTCTGGCCGACGCGCCCGACAGCCTCCGGCTCCGTGCCGAATCCCTCCTCACCCCACGGATCGAAGCGGCGTGGCGCCGGCTCGGCCTCGGCACCACCAAGGTCCGGGTCGGCGTGGTCGTGGACCTGCGGCAGAACCAGTCCTCGACGGCCGCACCGGCGGAGGAGGAGTCGCGCCTGACCTACGTGCTCCCTGACTCGACCGATCGGACTACCTGTCTCGCCATCGTGCCGTCACGCTGGTATCGCTTCGCCCTCACTCATCCCGATCAGCACCTGGACCCGGGCGTACTGGATCGCTGGCTCGGGCCGAGCCTCGGGCCGTGCGCCTTCTATGCCCGCTTCGGAACCCCCGGCCGGCAAATCCGGCAGTGGCTCGCGGCACGGCGTTACGATCTGGCGCTGAAGCCGAGCTGGAATGGGGATTCGGGTCGGGGTGACGCATTCCTCTACTACCTGACGGCAGACCGTCAGCCGCCGACCGCCAACGCGGCACGTCATTGGAACTGGGGGGGATTCTTCGAGCTCCAGCCCGACGCGCGCGCCTGCTTCAGCGGCCGGGCCGCCGCCTGCCGACGGGCGATCGCCGAGGGTGATGACGCCGGCGGGATTGGAACATCGGGGACGATCGTCACCCCGGAAAATCCCTGGGCGCTCAACCTCCAGTCGTTCCTCGGCGGCAATCATTTCCTCGCCGATGTGGCGGCTCGGGCGGGGACCAACCGCTTCCTCGACTTCTGGACCACCACGCTCCCGGTCGACAGCGCGCTTTCCCTCGCGCTGCGGGAGCCGGTCGATGCGTGGACAGTCGGCCTGGCCCGGCAGCTCTCGCCGGCCCCTCCACTCGGCCCGGCGCTGCGGCCGCTCGACCTCGTGCTCGGCCTGCTTCTGGCGGGTATTCTCTTCGCCGCGATCGCCTACGGGGCAGAACGGCGGACCGTACGATGAGAGAGCGGATGGCGGGAAGAGTGTGCGGGGCGATCTTCATCGGGGTGGCGTTGCTCGCCGGCGCCCGCGACCTGCGAGCCCAGGGCGATCCGTGGCAACGGCAGGTCCAGCAGGGGCTGGAGCGCTCCGCGGCTCTCCTCCGTGCGCAAGGCTATCGCCCGACCGGGGAGGAACGGCGGTCGGAGCTGATACTGGGCGAATCGGTCGTGCTGCACTTCACCCTTTCCGCCGGCGGCTCCTACGCCATCGTCGGCATCTGCGACGACGACTGCGGCGGGCTCAATCTCGTCCTCTCCGATCCGACGCACTATGAAGTGGACGCCGATCGCGGAGGCGGGACCGTTCCGATCATGCGTGCCACTCCGGCGCGACCGGGTGAATATCGGGTTCAGGTGACGATGGTCGTCTGCCGGGTGAGTCCCTGTCGCTATGCGGTGGCGGTATATCGGAAGGCGGGTCGGTAGCCACCGAGATCATCCCGGCCCGCTGGGCCAGAGTTCATACCACTCGGTGACGGGCCGCTCGCGGAATCCGGAAACGAGCCGAGTTCGGCCCGCGGCGAGGGAGAAAACCCGATCGGCGTACTCGAGCACCGAAACCACATCGTGGTCGGCAAAGAGCACCGCCATTCCTTCGCTGGCCCGGCGGCGGAGCAGCACTCCCAGCGCATTGCGATGCACCGGGGCCAGTCCCCGGAACGGTTCATCCAGTACCAATACACTCGGCCGGGCCGCGAGTGCCACGGTGATCTCCGCCATCCGACGCTCCCCGCCCGAGAGCGAGGCGGTGGGCCGATCAACGACAGCACCAATCCCAGCCTCCGCCAGCACGTCGGCAGCCCGACCACCCCAGACCCCTGCCAGCATTCCCACGAGCTCACCCGCCGGAAGGTGATCCGGCAACCAGGTCCCTGAGGGGAGACTCGCCAGGCCGCGGCGGGCGAGCTCTTCCGGACGAACCCGCGCGATCGGCACGCCGTCCCACCGGACCGTTCCAGCGGCAGGACGCAGCGATCCCTCCAGCACCCGGAAGAGGGTCGTCTTTCCCGTCCCCGAGCGACCGATCAGTGCGGTAACCGTCCCGGCAAGTGCATCGAGATAGGCCGACCGGAGGACCGCTCGGTCGCCGAAGGAAAATTCGATCGAATCGAGGGCGAGGATCGCGGTCATCCGAGGAGGACGCCGAGCAGGGTGCTGAGCACGAGCGCCACCCCAGCGACGGCGACCTGGAGCTGGAGGAAGGAGAGGCCGAGCAGCGCGAGGAATCGGTCATCCCGGCGCCGGCGTACCGTACCGGTCCAGACGAAGAGCGCGAGTCCGATCCCGATGGATTCGCTCAGCAGGTTGAAGCGGAGGAGGTTGTGGCCGCCCGCCCGCGCGCCGCCCATCAGGGCGAGCTTGGCCAGGAGCCAGATGAGGAAGAATCGACCGGCAACCCCACGCCCGAACCGCGAGCGGACAAAGATCCCCCAGGCGCGGCGGGGTTCCCACGAGGCACGCCCCACCGCCGCAGCGGACAATTTCACCTCGAAGGGGGATTGCGCGAGCAAACCACGGACGACCCGAAGTCTACCCCTCGCGATGGGGAGCGGAAGGGATCACAAGAACGCGGGGCCCCCACTCGGGAGCCCCGTCGCCGCTGGGAGGGATCTATGACTTCACGCCGCGGTACGCGGCCGCCGAATTTCGAGGGCGGGACAGGGGCGCTGGAGGAGCACCGTTCCTTCGCCGATGCCGACCAGATGCGGCGCCGAGGGGCGGACCACCCGCCCGATGACGGACCCGCTCAGATCCAGCACTTCATAAACCGGTGTCGGTTCTACCGCGATGAGCATGACCATGGGACACTCAGGATCGGGTGACGAGTAACGGGTGACGGGTTCTCACTATCTGTCGTACATCTGCTTTGATGCGCCTCCCCGCCAAATGGTTGCTCAGAGGGGCACCCCCATCCCCGGAACGAGTCTGGCCAACCACCTTTCTCCCGCTATATAAGGAAAGGGATCGCCAGGCCCAGACTGGCGCTCCCCTCCCGGCCAACCCTTTCCGGACCCCCTGTGTCTCTAACGCAACCGAACGGTTCACCTCAAACTCCCGGACCCGCAGTGGACGAAGCGCAGTTGATCGATCGCGTCCTGGCGGGAGATCCGGCGGCCGAACGGGCGCTGTACGACCGTCACGTCGACCGGGTGCACCGGCTGGCGTACCGGATGGCGGGGGATGCTGACCTGGCGCAGGACATCACCCAGGACGCCTTCATCCGGGCCTACGACCGCCTTTCCGGATTTCGCGGCGAGTCATCGCTGGCCACCTGGTTGAACGCCATCACGATGTCGGTGGCCTTGAACGCGCTCCGGAAGGTCAAGCGGTTCCGCCAGCGGGAAGTGGATATCGAGCTCGGCGAAACGGTGGGTACCCCAGGGCGGCGGGCCGAGCCGGATCTCAAGGAACGGATGACCCGGGCGATTGACGCACTGCCCGAAGGCTATCGCACGGTGTTCGTGATGCACGACGTCGAAGGGTACACGCACGAAGAGATCGCCGGCACGCTCGGCGTACAGGTCGGAACCTCCAAGGCGCAGCTCTTCCGGGCGCGGGGGCGGCTCCGGGAATCACTGGCTGACTTCGCGGGAGAATGGGTCTCATGAACGACGACAAACTGGATGAAAAGACGCAGCGCCTCGTGGCCGAGTATCACCGGCCGCCGGAAGCGCCGCGGGAGGAGATGTGGCAGGTGATCGCGCGGGAGCGGGCGGCCCGGCGGTCTACGCGGCAGCCGGCCCGGATGCCGGTGCGGCGCATCGCCGCCTGGGGGCTCGCCGCGGCGGCGCTGGTGGCGCTCGGCGTCGGGCTCGACCGGATGACGGCACGCATCGAGCCGCCGGCGGCGGTCGCGGTCACTCCCGCGCCGGCACCGCGCCAGGGCAAGCCGTCGGTCGCACAACAGCTGGTGACGCAGAACGTGCTGGGGCAGGCCGAGGTATTCCTGACCGGCTACCGGGCGGACGTGAGGCAGGGGAAGGCGGGCCACACCGACCCGGCCGAAGCGAAGCAGCTGCTCTCGGCCACGCGGCTCCTGCTCGACTCGCGAGTCGCCACCGACCCCCGGCTCCGGGTGCTGCTCCAGGATCTCGAGCTCACCCTCGCCCAGATCACGCAGGACGGGAGCAATCCCGAGGATGCCAAGGCAATCACCCAGGGATTCGAACAGCGCGGCGTGCTGACCCAGCTCCGGAGCAAGGTGAAGTCCGGGCCCAGCCTCGCCGTCTCACAGGGAGCAATCTGATCATGCACAGCTTCATCCTGTCCCTCGCCCTCGTGGCGATGAACCAGAGCCAGCCGATCTACGCGCCCCAGGCCGCGCTCACCGTCGACCGCGCCCGATTGGCGGAGCTGCAGGCGGAAGTCGCCGGGCTCACGGCGGCCCGGGCGCCGCTGGCACGAGTCTCAGCGCTCGCCGGTCTGTCGCAGCTAGCCGAGCTGCGGGCCGAGGTCGCCGGACTCGCGGCCGGCACGGCAACGACGGTGCCCGCGATCGCTGAGCGGAGTGAGGAGCTTCGAGCCGAACTGGCCGGGCTCTCGTACGGGCACGCGTCACGCACCCTGGCGCCGCTCCCCGAGCCGCGGCTCGACGCCCCGATCGCTGATGATCCCGGCGATTCGCTCTATCGGAGCGGCACCGCCGCGCTCAACCGCGGTGAATTCGCCAAGGCGGCCCAGCTCTTCCACCAGGTGCGCGCCAAGTACCCGGCCTCGGTGCGAGCGGCGGACTCGTACTACTGGGAGGCGTTCGCGCTCTACCGCCAGGGCGGGAAGGGGCCGCTCACCAGCGCGCGGTCGCTGCTCGCGGAGCAGCAGACGAAGGCGCCATCGGCGGCCACGAGCGGCGACGCCTCATCGCTCTACGCCCGAGTCCAGGGGGAGCTCGCCCGGCAGGGCGACCCCGATGCCCGGATTTGGGTCAATACCCAGACCCGTTCACTGGCCCCGGTCGCCGCGCTGGCCACGCCGTCCCCCGATCGGCCGGAACGGCCCGAGAGCCCGGAGCGTCCCGAGCGGCCTGAAGTCGCGCCGCGAGCGCCGCGGACACCGATGCCGGCCGTCATCGCGGGGATTGACCGGGGCCGTGCGGCGGGCCGCGGACGCAGTGATGACAACGACGACGACGCACTCCCGGCCGGTTGCGATCGCGCCAGCTACGAGAGCAAGATCGAGGCGCTGAACGCCCTGATCAGCATGGACGACGCCCGTGCCGTCCCGATCCTCCGTCGCGTGCTCGCCAAGCGCGATGCCTGCTCGGCCGGACTGCGGAAGAAGGCGGTCTTCCTCCTCTCGCAGCACGAGGATGACTCGACCGGCGCCGTCCTGCTCGATGTGGTGAAGAACGATCCGGATACCGACGTGCAGGCCCAGGCGGTCTTCTGGCTCTCGCAGGTCAAGAGCCCGGAAGCGGTCACCGCGCTGGAGTCGATCCTCAAGACCTCGACCAACATCGAGCTGCAGCGGAAGGCGCTCTTCTCCCTCTCGCAGCAGGAGGATTCCCGCGGCGCCGACATCCTGCGGGCCTACGCCGAGCGGAGCGACGTGCCGGCGGAGCTGCAGGAACAGGCCATCTTCTGGCTGAGCCAGTCGGACGATCCGAAGAACGGGGAATTCCTGCGGGGGCTCTACGGTCGGCTGACCCGCGAGAGCGCCAAGGAGAAGGTCCTCTTTGCCCTCTCCCAGCAGGACGATCCGGCCAACGGCAAGTGGCTCATCGACCGGGCCAAGGACCAGAACGAGACCCTTGAACTCCGCAAACGGGCGCTCTTCTGGGCCGGCCAGCGGGACGTGGCGATCAGCGACTTGGTCGGACTCTACGCGACGATGACGGATCGGGACATGCGGGAGCAGCTGATCTTCGTCTACAGTCAGAGCAGCGACAAGGCCGCCGCGGACAAGCTGTTCGACATCGCCAAGAACGAGCCCGACGCCGAACTCCGCAAGAAGGCGCTCTTCTGGCTGGGCCAGTCGAACGACCCGCGGGTGGCTCAGCTGCTGCAGGACATCATCGACAAGTAGGGGGCGTCCTCCGGACGCTCCGGTAAACGGCCAACAGTGAACGGTGAACGGGTCGCCTCGGGGCGATCCGTTTCCCCAAAAGGGAACGACCACCATGATCTCACGTCAATGGAAACTCCTGGGCCTCACGGTCCTGCTCGCTCCGATCCCGCTCTCCGCCCAGGGGCTCGCGCAGCGGATCTCGAAGGCCGGCGACGGCACCGTGCGCCTGACCTTCGCCGCGCGGGACGGAGTCTGCGGCGACGGCGAATCGATCCACACCAGCAGCCGGAACGATGACGACGACGGCTGCATCTGCAACGGCCCGGTCCGTGTCTCCCTCACGGTCACCGGAGGGCGGGTGACCGGGCTTAAGACCAGGGTCGGCGGTCATTGGAAGTCCGGCACCGCGACCGACCTCGGGCAGGTCGCCGCGGCGGACGCCGCCGAGTACTTCCTGTCGCTGGCCGAGAACGCCGACGGCGAGGTGGGGAAGAAGGCGATCCTTCCCGCGGCGCTCGCCGATAGCGCGGTGGTGTGGCGGCGCCTGCTCGCCATCGCCAAGAATGAGCGGGTCGATCAGTCCGAGCGCCGCGAAGCGACCTTCTGGGTGGGCCAGGCGGCCGAGAGCGCCGCCACCAGGGGACTCGACACGCTGGCAACCGATGAATCGGGGGATCGTGAGATCCGCGAGGCGGCGGTCTTCGCCCTGTCGCAGCGGCCCAAGGATGAGGGGGTGCCGATCCTGGTTCGGATCGCCAAGACCAACCGCGATCCCGACATCCGGCGCAAGGCGCTCTTCTGGCTGGGGCAGTCGGAGGATCCGCGAGCGCTGGCGGTGTTTGAAGAGATATTGGGATCGTGAGGGGTGAGGGGTGACGGGTGACGCGTGCTGCGTACGGAGAGCCAAGAGAGGGAGAAGAGGAGGAGAGGAGGAGAACGCGGCTTCGTGTCGAGGCTGGGTCTTCCTCCAAACGCTTTCCCGCTTTCGGGGGATCAGCACTTCGCCGGCGCACCAACATTGCGTTCTCCTCTTCTCCTCTTCCGCCTCCTCTACCCCGCCGCTGGTCCGCGCGCCTACCTTTCAGCATGCGCAGAATCGCCATCCTCGTGCTGGTCGCCGCCTGCAGCGCCCCCCGGCCCAAGTCGGCACCGACGACCTCACTCGCGGCCCCGACCGATACGCTCAAGGTGGCCGACCTCGACCTCTTGCAGGGAGTCTCCCTCGGCGGCGAACGGTGGGCGGTCCTCTCCCAGTTCAGCGGCGCGGTCCGCCTGGTCGACTGGCAGACGCACCGGATCACCACGCTTGGCCGCCCCGGCACCGACTATCGCCACCCCTTTTCCATCTTCATCTTTCGCGACACCCTGTACGTCAATGACTGGGGCCTTCGGCGCACCACAATCTGGAGCTCCCAAGGCAAGCTGATCGGTATCCTGCCTAGTCCCGACGCACTGGGCGGCGCATTGCCGCTCGCGCGGGACGGCGCCGGCCGTTTCTACACCGAGCTTCGCCCGTCCGGGGGCGGCGACGGCAGCCGGAGCCGCGATTCGGGGAGCGTCATCCGCTGGCGAGCCGGCGACTCTCGCTCCGACACCGTCGCGCGCCTGGCTCCCTATCCGATGCAGCAGATGAACAACGCCGACGGCCCTCGGCTGGTGCGTCTGGCGCTGAGCGGCAACGACGTCTGGGGCGTGACGCCGGCGGGTGCGATCTGGGTGCTTCGAGTCAACGACAACCGGCTGGACCAGCGGGATTCGACCGGCATCTGGAAGCGGGGTCCGGTCCTCCCCGATCCGATCTACCCCGTGACCGGCCAGGACAAGGTGTACTACGGCGAGGGATTCCCGGAGGACCAGCGGGATCTTGCGGAGCACCTCCCCTTCGTGGCGGTGAAACCGCCGTTCTACGCCGCCTTCCGGGCCGATGACGGAACGCTCTGGCTCGAGAAGAGCCGCCAGCTCACCGACTCGACCCGCGCCTACCAACTGCTCGACTCGGCCGGTCACGTCCTGCGCCAGATCCGGATCAAGAACTCCCATCGGATCCTCAGTGCCGCAGGCAGCGTGATCCTTGCCGACCAGCAACTGGCGCCGGGAGCGGGGTACCTGGTGCTCCGGTATTGGCTGCCGAAGCTGGCGACGGACAGCGTGAAGTAACCGGGCCCGGGCAGCGGCCAGAGCGGTGAACGAGAAGCCCCGGCGGTACGCCGGGGCTTGGTCGTTTCTTTCAGCTGAGACCCGCCATCAACGCGGAGGCGGCGGCTCTTTCGGAGGCGCGCCGGCCCCGTGGCCTGGAGTGGTCTCCCCGCCCTTCTTTCGGCGCTGACGCCCTTCCTCGTACCAGCGGCGGGTGATCTCTCCGGCCAGCTCGCGGTTGCCGAGGCCGAAAGCGAGACCGGCCGCGAGCGCCACGGCGCCGACGATCAGGATGAAGGCTGCGGTGACGATCTGTTCCGCCACCCCCATCTGCTGGATCGCCATGAAGATCGCGATCAGCACCACCGCCGCCTTGGCCAGCTTCGCGAGCGTCGGCACGCCGTCGACCGATCCGGCGGAGGCGCTGATGAGCCCGCGCACGAACTCCCCGACGATGATGCCGATGATCACGATGACGATGCCGGCAACCAGCGTCGGGATGAAGGCCAGCATCATCCCGAACATCTGGCTGATGCTCTCCAGGCCGAGCGCCGCGCTCGCGAGGAGGATCACGACCAGCATCACCAGCCAGAAGATGAGCTTCCCCACCGCGTGGACCGGATCGAGCCCCTTCCGCGCGCGGCCGACCGCTTCGGTAATACCGCCGGCGGCCGCCATCTGATTGAAGTTGAGGCGCTGGAGCAACGAGTCGATCCAGCGTTCCAGTTGGCGGGCGAAGACGAGCCCCGCCAGGATGATGACGACCGCGACGCCGATGGCGGGCGCGTAGCCACCGAGGGCGTCAATGCCATCGCGAAGCCGCTGGATCAATTCACTCATGGCGTCACCTCAAGAACGAGCTTGCCGGTCTGGCGGCCCGAACGGAGCCGCTCGAAGGCCCGCGGCGCCTCCGCCAGCGGAATCACCTGATCGATCACAGGCCAGAACTTCCCTTCCGCGGCGAGCGCCGTCACGGCGCGGTACTCCGCATGACTGCCCATCGTGGAGCCGAGGATGCTCCATTGATGCCAGAAGAGCCGCCGCGCGTCAAGCGCGAGCGCCGGGCCGCTGGTGCCGCCACAGGTCACGAGGCGGCCACCCCGGGCGAGCGCGCGGGTCGAACGTTCCCAAGTGGCCTCCCCGACGTTGTCCACCACCACCTCCACGCCGCGCCGGCCGGTGGCCGCCTTGACCGCCGCGACGACGTCGTCCCGGGCGTGGTCGACGACGATCTCGGCACCGAGGGAGCGCGCGAGCGCGAGGGTCTCGGGGCGGGAGCTGGTCGCGATGACGCGGGCCCCGATCCACGCGGCGATGCGGATCGCCGCCTGGGCCACCCCGCCCCCCGCTCCCCACACCAGCACCGTTTCTCCCGCCCGCAACTCGGCCCGCGTCACCAGCATCCGCCAGGCGGTGAGCGCCGCGAGCGAGAAGGCGGCCGCTTCGGGCCAGGACATCGCCGGGGGTTTCGGCGCCAGGTTCACGGCCGGGACCGCGACCAGCTCCGCCATCGTGCCGGGAAGGTGTTCGCCAAGGATGCGGAAGGTGGCGCAGAGCGACTCATCGGCGGCGCGGCAGGCGGGGCAATCGCCGCAGGAGACGCCGGCGTTGATGAGCACCGCGTCACCCGGCCGGACTTCCTTCACGCCGGGGCCGGTCGATTCGACAATGCCGGCACCATCGGCACCGATGATGAACGGGCGCTCGAGCGCAGTACCGGGAAGACCGTCCGCGACGAAGAGATCGAGGTGATTGATGGCGGCGGCCCGGATGCGCACCACCGCCCATCCCGCCGCCGGCGACGCGGGGGGCGGCATCTCCCGGAGCTCCAGCTTGCCGGCGGCGCTCAGGGTCAGGGCGCGCATTCGCGGACCGCGCGACCTAGAAGGCGGGAGATCCGACGAATTCGGTCGTCGGCAGCGCGACCGCCTGCGGCGTGCTTCCCGGCGTGAGCGAGCCGATGTAGAACACGGTCTTGGTCTTCTGCTGCTTGTTGCCGGGATTCGGCTCGACGGTCACATACGCGACCATAGTGCCATCACGCGAGAGGGCGAAGCTCGCGATCGGATAGGCCGAACTCGCCACGATCGAACGCTGGTTGGTCCCGGCGGAGAGACGCACGATCTCGTATCCCTTCGTGTCGCTCGGCGCCTCGGTCGCGTAGGCCAGGTCGCCATTCTGGAACCAGGCGACCGACGTCTCCTTTTCCTTCGTCGCGGTCACGGTGATGGAGGTATCGCGCGTGAGCCCGGCGAGGAAGACATCGGGCCTCCGGCGATCCCGCCCGCCGATGTAGGCGACCCACTTCCCGTCGGCGGAAACCGCGGGATTGCCGGCCGAGAGGTTCGTGGGCGAGAGCGGACGGCGGTTGCTGCCGTCGGAATTGATCAGCATCAGCTGGTCTCGGTCCTTGCCGATGGCGGTGTAGACGATCGCCTTGCCATCAGGAGTCCAGGCGGGATGGACCTCCGCGGCGCTGTCGCTGGTCAGACGCCGCGCGTTGCCGCCGTCGGCGTCCATCACCCAGATGTCGAAGTCGGTTCCGCCGGTACGCGCCGCGTAGGCGATGCGCAGCCGGTCAGGCGACGGGGCCGGATCGGCGTAGCTCCCCGAATCGGTGGCGATGGGCATCAGTTTGTCGGGAGACTGGAGCGATCCCTGGAAGATCCCGGGCGCGCCCTTCACCTTGCGGTCCGAGGCGAGGAAGAAGTCTCCGGTGACGAAGACCGTCGCGGTGTCGGCCCGGCCCCACGGCACGGAGACGATGACCTGCGCGCGTCCGAGCCCGACGGCGCTGACCTTGCCGTCGGTCACCTTCAGCACGTCGGAACGATCGGTGCTCCAGCGGGCCTCCGGCGCCGGACCGAAATCGGCCCCGTGGATGTCCCGAAGTTCCGCGGCGAAGGTTGTCGTCGTGCCGAGGGTGACGCCGATGCGCTTCTTGTCGAGCGCGAGTCCACCGGGGACGACCCGCAAGGTCCACACCTTGGGGACATACCCGCGCACCGTGAGGGTGAGCGTCGTGGTCCCTTCGCGGTGGCCGAAGAGGCGCGCGGTCGCGGTGTCATATCGGGCGATCGCCGTATCGGCGACCTTCCAGACCAGCGGGGCGTCCGGGATCAGGGTCGAGTCCGCCGCCTGCGCGTGCGCCGTGAGGCCGCGGAAGCCATCGAGCGGCACGGTCACCTGCGCGCCGGCGGGAGGGTCGGTCACGAAGAAGGCGATCGGACGGTGCACCACCAGTTTGAGCCGCTTTTCCTGGAAGTAACCGGTCACCACGATCTCAGCCTGGCCGGGCCCCTTCGCCTGCATGATGCCGGTCGGCCCGACCGTCACGACCGCGGGATTGGTGGTCACGTAGGTGAGCGCGGATTCAATCTTCCGGTCGCTCTGGCTCGGCACCACCACTTCGAGGGTGTCGATCTGGTCGGGAGAGAGCACCAGGCGCGGTGCCGGAAATCCGAACGGTGTGCTCGGCGGCACCACCTGGACCGGCGCCGTCGCGACCATCCCATTGCCGAGAGAGGCCTGCACCGTGCCGACGCCGGGCGCCGAACCGACCACGTTGCCGTTCAGGGAATCCCCGACGACGACGATGCCGGGGGTCAGCGAGTGCCAGATGACCCGGACATCGCCAAGCACCGTACCATCGGCGGAAAGGGCGCGGGCAAAAAGACGATCGCTCTCGGTCTGCAGCAGGTAGACCGTCGACGGATCGATCACGATCGTGGCGGTGCCGGCCGGCGGGGGGGGAAGCGTGATGGAAGGCACAGGAGCGGGCGCGGCGCGGGGCTCCGCCGCCGGCGGGTTGTCCCCCGGACTCACCTGCACCGGGACCACCTGCATCTTCTTGCCGCTGCGCACTTCGATCGTCGTGGTTCCGACCCCCGCACCGACCACCCTTCCCTCCCGGTCCACCCGCGCCACCGACGGATTGAGGCTCCGGTAGGTGAACTTGGCCGTGCCGATGATGTTCCCCACCCCGTCGAAGGCCTCGGGGGAGAGCGATTGCGCCTGCCCGACCTTGATGGACATCGCTTCGGGGGTGATCTGCAGATCGGCGACGTTCTGGGCCGCTACCGGAGTGGCGAACGCCACGGCGGCAAGGCCAACGAACGCGGAGAGGAGCGCTGAGCGAAGTGCGGGCATAGCGAGCACGTGGCTTGAGGGGGTCAGGGGAACCGAACGCCGAAATATGCGGCATCTTCGGCGGGCCTGCAACCTTTTGTCCACCAACGACATAAAGGGACCTTAGTCCCGACCGGGCCGGGCCCCGAAGTCCCGGATGATCCTGGATCGGAGGCTCTTTTGCGCGACCACGCAAGGCCGGGACTACAGCCGGGATGGAACCGCTGAAGGAGCCTGCAGTATGGGATCAGCGAGGCGCCGAATGCCCATCTATAATGAAAGGGAGAGGAATCGGCGTATCAAAATTGGGCAAGTTGTTATGTTGCATTGACTTATGCCAAAAGTGCCGGCTCAGTGCCGCCGGGAGCTCCCAGACGATCTCAATCCGCCTTCGGGGGAGCACCCGGCTTGCAGAACGGGGGGAGAGGTGCAACTTACAGGCGATCCTCAGACTGGCGCAGAGGCGCGGTAGCATCCCTGGCGGCGGGTCACGCCGCAGAGCACCGGAGGATGGAACGATGGCAGAAGTGAGCGATATGGAGATGGGGTGGTCCGGAGCGGGGTGGATGGATCCGGCGCCGATGCCGAGCATTCCCGAATCTGCGCCGATGATGCCGGCCTCGTCGGCAGCCGCGCCCGCGGCGCCGGCCAAGAAGAAGATGGCCAAGCCAGCCAAGAAGAAGGCCCCCAAGAAGAAGGCGGCCAAGAAAAAGCCGGCCAAGAAGGCCGCGAAGAAGAGCAGCAAGAAAGCGGCGAAGAAGAAGAGCGGGAAGAAGAAGGGCGGCAAGAAGGGCAAGAAGCGGCGCTAGCCGCGAGCGCCCCGTCGGATCTCGGCGGGGCGTTTTCTTGCGCAGCCGGATGGTTGCGTCAACCAAGCGGAACCTGTTATAACCCCCTATGCTCAGACAACGGATCTCCCCCATCGCATTCCTCCATGATCACACGTCGAACGACTGAGCTCGCGCGGCTGCTGCTGATCGGCGTCACCGCCCTGTCCTGCGCCAAGCCGGTGAAGGACCGGATCGCGCTGGTGGGGGTGACGATCATCGACGGCACCGACGCCCCGGCCCGCGAGGATCAGGTGGTCATCCTCAAGGGATCGAAAATCGACACGATCGCCCCGACGGCCGGATTCGAGATACCCAAGTCCGCGATGGTGATTGACCTGAAGGGGAAGTGGCTGATGCCGGGGCTCATCGACGCCGACGGCGAGGTGCGACGCTGGGCGGTGACGCGCTATCTCGCCTTTGGCGTCACCGCGGTGCGCGACATCGGCAACGACCAGGACTCGATCCTGGCGCTGGCAGAAGAGGCCTCCCTCCACAGCCTGGTGAGTCCGCGCCTCTACGTCTCCGGGGCCGCGCTCGACGGGATTCCGCCGTTCGACCCGAGTTCCACTCCGCTCGCCAACGAGGCAGCCGCGCGGCGGGCGGTGGACGATCGGGCCCAAGCGGGGACTTCGTTCATCTCGACGGGGCCGGGGATGGCGATCGGCCTCCTGCGTGGCGCCGCCGATGAAGCGGCTAATCTCAACACCTCGGTATCCGCCCGGCTGGGCCTGACCGATGCGCGCACCGCCGCGCGGAGCGGGGTCAAGGCCCAGGTGGAACTCTCGGGCGTGCCTCAGGCCGCCATCAACCCCGAGCCATTCTACGCCGCGTTCCGGAAATCACCGTGGGCCGGCTGGACGGCGGTGGAGCGGAGTTGGGCGGGGCTCGACTCGACGGCGCTCACCGCGGTGGCGCGGGACCTCGCGAGCGCGGGGGCGACCCTTGTTCCCGCCCTCTCGATGCACGACACCTGGAGCCGGCTCGACGACCCGGCGGTGACGGGGGGCGAAGATCTGGCCTACGTCCCCGAGAGCGCCAAGGACGCCTGGGACCTCACCGGCTTCGAGACCCGCGCCGGATGGGATGCGTCGACCTATCCACAATTCCGGGCGGGGCGGATCAAGCAGGATCTCTTCGTCCGTGAGTTCCGCCTGGCGGGGGGCCGGGTGGCGGCGGGCACCGGCGCGAGCCGGCCGATGCTCGTCCCCGGCGCGAGCTTGCACCGCGAGATGGAGCTCCTGGTAGGTGCGGGCCTTCCCCCCGACGATGTGATCCGCGCCGCCACATCGAACGCCGCGGCGCTCATCGGCGCCGACTCGATCGGCACGGTGGCCCCGGGCAAGGTTGCTGACCTCCTGGTCCTCGACGCCGATCCGCGGGCCGACATCCGCAATACCCGGAAGATCTCGCGGGTGATCCTCGGCGGCGTGATCCTCGACGCCGACAGTCTCGCCCGACGGGCTCGGCAGTGACGCTCCCCCGGCTGATCTCCGCCTGGATCGTCACGGCGTGCTGGTTCGGGCTGGTCCACTGGGCGTTGGCGCGGTGGCGTGACCGCCAGCCCGCCGAGTGGAGGCTGCGCGGCGCCCTCGGGGCGCTGTTCGCCGAAGCGTTGCTCCTCACATTGTTCGCGGCCCTCTGGTTCCAGAGCCTCGGCCACGGTGGCTGGTGGCTTCTATTCCTGATCCTGGGCGCCCTGATGGAGGGCCCCGTCCACAGCCGGCACCGCACCGGTGTCGCTGTGGATGGTGGGCGTCCCTGGCTCGACGCGGCGGCAGGTATCGGCCGCTGCGTCATCGCAGGAGGATTACTCTCTTGGAGACTATCGTAACACGGCCCGCCGCCGCGACCGACCGGGCCCTCGACGGGCTCGCCCGCTGGTTCCACTCCCGCCTGACCCGTCCCGGCTTCCTTGTGCGCCGCACTTTCGGGACACCAGCCCTCGATGATGCCGCGCTCGCCGAACGCCTCGCCTCAGCGCTCCGGGCGGAAACCCGGATGGATGGCAGCGTACGGGGAGAGTTCGTCACCACCGCGTGGCGCGCCATCGAACTGATGGACCTCGATCACGGCCAGGATCAGTCCGGCACGATCCGGGTCATCGGCTACCTGCTCGCCCGCCAGGATGAGCCCGGCGCCTACGGCGAGACAGTCGCGCGGTCCGAGCACCGGGGCCGCCGGCTGGGGGGATTCTTCTCCCCCGCCGATCCGCGCACCTCGATCGCCCCGCTCACGCTGCCGACCGGGGCAGTGATCGCCGATGAAGCGGACGCCCGCTACGCAGCGAGCTGCCTCGGACTGCGCGCCGCGCTGAAGGCGCGCCAGGAGGAGCGGCCCCAGATCCGGCGTCACGCCGAATCGCTGGCGCTGCTCGCGACGGATTGGGGATCGGTGCCGATGCCGCTTCCCCTGGCCTGTTCGACCCTGCACGGGCTGGCGCTCGCACCGGCGCCGATGCGGGCGGTGATCCCCGGCTTGATCGCGCAGATCGGTGCCGCCGAACGGCACGGGAGCTGGGTGGAGGCCGACCTCTTCCACGTCCTGCAGGCACTCCTCTCGGTGCCCGACGCCGCGGCGACCGAACTGATCGGACGCAGCGCGCCCGCACTTCTCAAGCTCCAGCGCGCCGACGAAGGATTCGACGGTGAAGGGGGGATCGGGGAAGAGCGCGGATGGATCGCGATGCGGGCGTTGCTGCGGGCGCGCGGAGAGTAGCTCCACAACAGCGCACCACGGAGGCACGGAGAACTGCCACGGAGAACCGCAATCTATTGCGGGTTGCCGACGGAGTACCGCCATCTGCGCGAAACACCGCGTACACAAACCGAGCCGTTTCTCCGTGACCCTCCGTGTCCTCCGTGCCTCCGTGGTGGTGCAGCTCCTTTTTCTATCCCAATTCCCGCTGATCAACGGCAACTGCATCACCACGGAGGCACGGAGAACTGCCACGAAGCAAAGCGTTTGATGGGGGTGGCCAGAACAATACCGCGACCGACTACAAGTTCTTGTTGGTCCCCCCACACTTCTTCGCCGTTCTCCGTGAACCTCCGTGTCCTCCGTGCCTCCGTGGTGTGTTGTGGCTATGACCTACGCTACCAGGACGACGGACGCCCGCCAGACCCACCAGATGCCGGCGAGGATCCCGGCGAGGCCGATCCCCGCCGCGATCCGTCTCCCCCATTGGAGCGAGCGCTCCGCCGCGGTCCGCATCGCGAGCGCCGCGATGAAAGCGAAGAGAGTCATTCCCGCCGTGACCCCCACCCCGAACGCCACCAGGTAGCCGAACCCGAGGATCTTGCTCGTAATGAGGGTGACCGGCACCAGCGCCACGACGCCGGCGGTGCCGGCGAGACCGTGGAGCATCCCCACCCCGGTGATCCCGTGGCGATGGACGTGATCGTGCCCCGGAGCCGATCCCCGCTCGTGCGGATGCGCGTGGTCCGCCGCCGCCTGCCTGTGGAGGTGGAGATGGGCGTGGCCCCCGTGTTCCTCGGCGGGATGCAGGTGTAACTTCGAAGCGGAACGGAGCGCCCAGGCGCCGAGACCGAAGAGCAGGATCCCCACCACGATCTCGCCGACGGAGTCGTAGCGCTCGGGCCAGTGGACCCCCGTAACGATCAGGATTCCGCCCGCCAAGCAGACGCTGATCGAGTGGCCCACTCCCCAGCGGGCGCCGAAGCCGGCGGCGGTGGCGAGCGCGGGACGCCGGCTCACGAAGGCGGTGACCGCCAGCATATGATCCATCTCGAGCGCGTGCAGGAAACCGAGTACGGCGGCGGTGCCAAGCGTCACCCAGACGTTCACGATCTTCTCCCTCTCTCCGGTGATGGCGATGTCCGAGGTGCCCACGGTCCGGCTGACGACCTTCTCCCACGGGGCGGGGTGCGCCTGCAAGCTCGGCTCGCTCGAACTGGCCGAAGTGCTGCGCCACCTCCCGCCGATCTCGGACCCGCGGATCCTGGTCGACGCCGCTTCACGGGATGATGCGGCGGTCTTTCGGCTCGACGCCGAGCGGGCGCTGATCGCGACGGTCGATTTCTTCACTCCCGTCGTCGATGATGCGTACGACTGGGGCAGGATCACCGCGGCCAATGCGCTCTCGGACATCTACGCGATGGGGGGGCGCCCTCTCTTCGCCCTGAATCTCGTCGGCTGGCCCCGCGGCAAGCTCCCCTTCGAGCTGCTGGGCGAGGTACTCCGCGGCGCCGCCGACATCGCGGCGCAGGCGGGATGCCTCCTCGTCGGCGGCCACTCGGTAGACGATCCGGAACCCAAGTTCGGACTTGCGGTGATCGGCGAGGCGCACCCCGACCGGGTGCTCACCAACGCCGTCGGGCGCGCGGGCGACGTACTGATCCTCACCAAACCGCTCGGTACCGGGATCCTCTCGACGGCGCTCAAGCGGGAGCGGATCGACGGGGCCGCGATGACTCCGGCGGTCAAGAGCATGACGACGCTGAACGACGGCGCCGCCCGCGCCGCGCTGGCCCACGGAGTCCGCTGCGCCACCGACGTGACCGGCTTCGGTCTCCTCGGCCACCTGGGCAACATCCTGCGGAGCAGCGCCCTCGCGGCCGAGATCTTCTTTGAATCGCTCCCGCTCCTACCGCGGGCGCGGGAGCTCGCCGAGGCGGGCGTCGTCCCCGGTGGCACGGAGCGGAATTATAAGGCCGCCGAAGGGACCGCGTGGGAGGACGGGCTGTCGCAGGCGGAGCGGATCCTCTGCTGCGATGCGCAGACCTCGGGGGGATTGCTCCTCGCGGTGGCGCCGGAGCGGGCGGAGGCGCTGGTCGGAGCACTTCGGGCCGAGCAGACGCCGGTGGCCGCCATCATCGGGCAGCTCGTGGCGGGGCCCGCCGGCGCCGTCTCCGTCCGTCGTCGTGGCGGCACCTAGGAAACTGCATCACCACGGAGGCACGGAAAGCACGGAGAGTCACGGAGAAATGACTCGGTGTGGTTTCGCGCCCGGTGTTTCGCACAGGTGGGCGGAGCCCCACCGGCAACCCACAATAGATTGCTTGCTCCGTGGCAGTCCTCCGTGCTCTTCGTGCCTCCGTGGTGCGGTCGTTGCCATTGACTCGAAATACTTGAAGGCGGGAGACTGATGCGCTGGACGGCGGAACGGATGAACCAGTTGGAACGAGCGGTGCGGGACGGGCTCCGGGTCTCGCTTTCGCGCCGAGGCTCCGATTTCATCGTGACCGCCTCCCGGATCACGACGGTCCGCCAGCGCGACGCCCTGGTCGGGCGTTCGTCGGTGACCGGCGAGGACCAGACCTTCGTCCTCGACGAACTGGACGGCTTTTTCATCCTGGGCGCTTGACGCCGGGCTCCCACCCCCGCACCCTCAAGGCATGTTTACCCGCCTCCTCGTCGGCCTCGACGGCTCAACTCCCTCCCGGGTGGCGCTCGGCCAAGCCATTGAGCTCGGCCGCCGCTTCCGTTCCCGGCTCCTGCTGGCGCACGTCAGCCGGTCGTCGGACATCGCGGCGGCGGAGGGGCCGGGACGGGATACGGGGGCCTTCACCCTCTCGATCCTCGACGAGGCGGCCGCCGCGGCCGCGGAAGCGGGACTCCAAGGGGAGATGATCCAGCGCCGGGGGGACGTGGTGGAACAGCTCCTCCAACTGGCCCACGAGACCGATGCGGTCTTCGTGGGGCGGAGCGGCCTCAAGTCGAAGGATCCCCTCGGGCCCGACACCCGCCAGTTGATTCAGCGCTGCCCGGTGCCGGTCTTCGTGAGCGCGACGACGGTCGGGCAGTTTTCCCGCTGCGCCATCGCCTACGACGGCCAGGCCACCAGCCAGCGGGCACTCGCTTTCGCGGCGCGCTTCGTCGGAATCGGGGGCGGGAGACTCGAGGTCATCACCGCCGGCACCGACGAACCTCAGGCGAGCGCCATCCTCGCCCGCGCTGGCGCCGCACTCTCGGAGAGCCCGCTCCGCTTCGGGACCCACTTCGCTCCCGGGGAGATCGGCGCCGCGGTCAACCTCGCCATCCGCGGGCTCGGCTGCGACGCGATGTTCGTCGGCGCGCACCGGGTGGAAGGCCGGGCCGAGATGCCCTCCCATACCGAAGAGCTCCTGCGTGCGACCGACATTCCGGTGGTGGTGCATCCGTGATGAGTCGTGGGGGGGGGGGGGTGTGTGGTGGGGGCCACCCCCCAAGGGAAAGAGAAGACAAAAACCCCCACCCCCGGGTAAAGGGACA
>JBIOIC010000003.1:0-22268 GCA_044449625.1 Gemmatimonadales bacterium
ATCCTGGGGCGGGCGCGGGTGTTGGGCTGGAAGTAAGAGAGACGGGAGACGTGAGATGGGAGACGGGGAAGTACGCGCCACCTCACATCTCCCGTCTCACCCTCCACACGGGACACAGCCCTCAGACAAACTCCAGCCCCTGTCCCTTTCCGCCGCCCCCTTTGCGCTCACCCCTGACCCTGGTGTAGCCCAGCTCCTCCGTCCGCGTGATGCGCTGGTGGGCGGCCAGTCCTTCCAGGGCCAGCTCGCATCCGGCGACCAACGCTCCCGGCCTCTCCTTCCGGCTTCCCGCGCCCGCCGCCTCGACCGCTTCGACCAGTCCGGGGACAGCGCTGAATCCCTTGAGGCAGAGTTCCGTGCGCTCATTGACTTCGACCTTGAGCGCGCCTCCCTGATCGAACCAGGCCACCGCGGGCCGGAAGTCCATCTCGCCCAGGAGTTCGTCGAACACCTTCCCCGCGGCTCGGCGGATGAGGTCACGGGCAACGATGTCGGCCCCTTGCAGTTCTCCTTCGTATTCCAGTTCCAGTTTGCCGGTGATCGACGGAAGCGCCGCGTAGAGGTCGCTGATCCGCGGGACGATGACCCGCTCCTTCTGCGCCAGCGCCCGGCGCTCGGCGTTGGACACGATGCTCTCCAGCACCGAGATCGGCAGCCGCTGGCTCACCCCCGAACGCCGATCCACCCGCCGGTCCTCCCGCGCCTCGAAGGCCACCCGCTCCACCACTTCCGCCACGAACTCCGGCAGCTCGACCGGAAGTGCACCGCGCGAGAGCCACGCCTCCTGCCGCGAGATCACCATTCCCAGCTCGACGGTCCGGGGATAGTGAGTGGTGATCTCCGACCCGATCCGGTCCTTCAGCGGCGTGATGATCTTCCCCCGCGCGGTGTAGTCCTCCGGATTGGCGGTGAAGACGAGCAGGACGTCGAGCGGCAGCCGGACCGGATATCCCTTGAGCTGGACATCCCCCTCCTGCAGCACGTTGAACAGTCCGACCTGGATCTTGCCGCTCAGATCGGGGAGCTCGTTGATCGCGAAGATCCCCCGGTTGGCCCGCGGCAGGAGCCCGAAGTGCATCGTCAACTCATCGGAGAGGACGTGCCCGCCCCGCGCCGCGCGGATCGGATCCACGTCGCCGATGATATCCGCCATCGTCACGTCGGGAGTCGCCAACTTCTCGACGAAGCGCTGGTCCCGTTCAATCCACGCGATCGGCGTCCGGTCGCCCAGCTCGGCCACCCGCTCGCGGCCGAATTTGGAGATCGGGGCGAAGGGGTCGTCGTTGACCTCGCTCCCCGCGATGGCCGGGATCCGTTCATCGAGGAACCGGGTCAGCTGGCGGAGAATCCGGCTCTTGGCCTGGCCCCGGAGGCCGAGCAGGATGAAATGGTGCCGGGCCAGCACCGCATTGGCGAGCTGGGGCTCGATGGTATCCTCGTATCCCACGATCCCGGGGAAGAGATCATCGCCGGCGGCGAGCGCCTGGAGCAGGTTCTGGCGGAGCTCGTCCCGGACGGTACGGCCCCGGAGCGGGGCGTCGTTCCAAGGGCTCCGCTTGAGTTCACCAAGGGTGGTCGGATGGGTCATTGCAGGAAGCTCGGGGCGCCGGGCGCCGGAATCAACCGTGGGGATGGGAGCGGTCTTGTCGGGCCGCCGGGGAGCGCCGCCGGGGGGTGAAATGGGCCCCCGTCTTGACAGTTTAAGCGCGTTCGGTATTTTCTGCCCCGCGGCTGTGTTCGGCGACAGTGACGGCACGGCGCCCGAGACCCCCACTGGCACTCCCACATTTCCGAGGTTCCAATGAAGAAGGTCCTGTTCCTGGTAGCGCTGGTCGGCATGGCCGCCTGCGCCGACAAGAAGCCGGCCGCTGCGGCTGCTGACTCCGCCGCGATGGCGGCCCCGGCCCCGGCCGCCGCGATGCCGGCCGACACGAGCAAGAAGATGGCCGACACCGGAATGAAGATGGCGCCGGCAACGACCCCGGCTCCGGCGACGACCCCGGCCAAGGCTCCGGCCAAGAAGTAAGCTGGACTGCCAGTGCGGTGTCTCGCGAAGGCCTCGGACTTACGTCCGGGGCCTTCGTCGTTCACCCTCCAGCCCGGGCCAGCTCGGCCAGGGCCGGCCGGTGGCGTACCGTCGGCCGCCAACCGAGGTCCCTGCGAGCCGCATCGGAGTCGAATGGGTTGCCCCCCCGCCAATAGCCCACGGCGGTCCGCAGGGTACCGGCCGTGCGTCCGGCCGGCAGGCAGCGGCCGGCGATGGCATCCAGCCATTCCGCTCCGCGGAGCGCCGCCAGCTCCGGGACTCGGGGCATCCGGATCCTTCGGCCCAGCCCTTCTCCCAGCACCGCTCCGATCTCGCGGGCGGTGATCTCGTCGTCGTTCGCCACATTGTAGGCGTGCCCTCGTCCGGCCGTCGTCGTGGCGGCGAGCCGCACCGCCTGCGCCACATTCCGCGCGTGGACCAGCGGGACTGGCCGATCGCCGTTGCCGATCAGCGGCAGCCATCCTCGACGAGCCGCGGCAAGGAGCTTGGGGAAGAAGAGCCGGTCGCCGGGGCCGTAGATGATGCAGGGCCGGAGCGTGGTCGCCTGGAGTCCCCGATTGGCCTCCTCCCGCACCGCCATCTCGGCCATCCGCTTCGACTGGGCGTAGAGATTGTGCGGCGGGAGCGGTGCGAACGGATGATCCTCGGCGACGGAGCGGTCGGGGAGATCGGTCGTGCTGCCATAGACGGCGACCGATGAGATGTGCACCAGGGGCACGCCGAGGATCCTGGCGCGCCGTGCCGCGTGGTGGGTGCCGGTGACGTTGATCCGCTCGAAGGCCGGCCACCCGTCCCGGGAAACGAGGATCGCCGCGGCGTGGATGATGACGCTGACACCGGCGACCCAGTCCCAGGTCGCTGGATCTTCGACCCGTCCGGTGACCGGGGTGGCACCACGGGCCGCGACGACTGCGGCGCCCACCCCGTCGCGAACTAGAGCGGTGCAGGGGAGACCGGCGCCCCGCAACTCCTCCAGGAGGGCGAGCCCGAGAAGCCCGGTCCCGCCCGTCAGGAAGATCACAGCTCCAGGTCGGCCGGGGCGAAGGGAAGGGCGACGATCCGCGCCACGAGGCCGCCGGCGGTGACCGTTTCTCCGAGGGCGACTTCGCGCCGAATGGGTGCCAGTCCAACCCGCAGGCCATCGAGGCGTACGGTCGATCGCACGGTGCCCACCTCCCGGCCGAGGTGCTGAATGGTCCGGTCGCCGAGCGGGCTCGCCGCTTCCCAGACCAGTCCGCGCAGCTCGCGATTCGGGTGACCCCGGAAGTGTACCCGGGCCACGGTCTCCTGACCGGTGTAACACCCCTTGGTATAACTCACGCCGCCGATCTCGTCGTAGCGTACTTCCTGCGGCAGCGTCTTCTCGTCGATCTCGGCCCCCAGCGCCGGCCACCCGGCAATGACCCGCGCGGCGAGCAGGTCTTCGTCTGTTCCACGGAGCAGGAGCGCGCCCAGACGCTCTTCGGCCACGGCGATCGCGGCGACGGGGCCCGCCAGGATGGCGTCGAAGGGCGCGCCGGGAGCGCCGCGCGCGATCAGCAGCCCGGCGCTCTCGAGGACCCGCCCGGCGGGGAGCGGTGTTGCGAGGAGTCCCGAGGCGATCAGCGCCGGCTCACCCCGCGGACCGGCGATCGTGAGCATCGCGAACTCGCCGCTCCGGTCGGTGGCGCGCACCACCCGCGGCGGGAGCGTCCGCTGGAAGATCTGGGCCGCGGCGGCGTGCCCCACGGGAGGGAGGATCAGGGTGAAGTCGGCGGTCCCGCGAAGTGCCCACAGATCAGAGACGATCATTCCCTTCGGCGTGAGCAGCGCGCCGTAGACCAGGGAGTGTTCGCCCGGTTTGACGACGTCGTTGGTCAGGAGCCCTTGGAGGCAATCGATCGCACCGGCGCCCCGCAACTCGAACAGGCCGGGAGTGGTGCGCACGACCACGGCCCCTTCGAGAAGGGCGCGGAATCGCACGTCATCCAGTACCGGTTCGGGGTGTCCCATCTGATCGGAGGCCATCAGGGGGAATCTAGCGGTACAGTCCGGCGGCCTGGTACGACTCGTCCAGCAGTTCCACCGGATGTCGCACCGGAGTCCGGTTCCCGGCGGCGCGGAGGCCGGCGCCGATCTGCATCAGGCAGCCCGGATTGCCGGTCACCACCGCTGCCGGCCGAGCGGTGAGGAAGGTCGCCGCTTTCTCCGCCAGCACGGCACGGGAGAGCTCCGGCTCGAGCAGCGAGTAGATCCCCGCACTTCCGCAGCAACGATCTGATCCGGGAAGGATTTCCACTGTGAGCTCCGGCACGGCGGCCAGGAGCCGAAGCACGGGAGCGTGGACCCGTTGCGCGTGTTGCAGGTGACAGGGTGCGTCATAGGCCACGCGCGCGCGAAGGGGAGCACCGGGCAATGGTCCGTCGTCCGCCAGCACTTCGGAGATGTCCCGCACCCGTGCGGCAAAGGCGTGCGCGGCCGGTGTGCCGAGGAGGTGGCCGTAGTCCTTGAGCATCGCGCCGCAGCCGGCGCTGTTGACGACGATCGTTCCGCGCTCTCCGGAAAACGCCGCGACATTCGCCGCCGCCAGCGCGCGCGCGCCGCGCAGATCCCCGGCGTGTGCGTGGAGGGCGCCGCAGCATCGCTGCCGGGCGACCGGCGCGATCGAGTGGCCGTTTGCCTGGAGCACCCGCTCGGTCGCGGCATTTACGTGGGAAAAGAGCGTCGACATCACGCAGCCTTCGAGGAGAGCCACGGTCGGACGGTCGGATGGACGGATGGTTGGCCGCATCGGGGCCGCTCTTTTGTCGCACGGACCGCTTGCCGCGAGCATCCCCATTCCGAATCCGAGGCGGCCGCTGCCGGCAAGATGCGCGGGAAGGCCGGTCGCGCGGAACCAGCGGGCCACAGTCAAAAGCGGCCGCCAGAGCCAGGTCCGGCGGAACACCGCGAGGATCAGCCGGCCGAGCGGCGCGATCCCGTTCCGGTCGGCGAGCCAGGCCCGGGCTACCTCCAGGCCGCGGCCGTACTCCACCCCCGAGGGACAGGCGGGCTCACAGGCGCGGCAGCCAAGGCAGCGCTCGAGGTGGCGGGTCGCGGCAGGATCGTCGGCGGCGAGTTCGCCCCGCTCCAGCGCCCGCATCAGCACGATCCGTCCCCGCGGGCTGTCCGACTCATCTCCGGTCGCGAGATAGGTGGGGCAGGCGGGGAGACAGAAGCCGCAATGGACACAGGGATCGAGCGCGGTGAGTGGTTCGAGCGGCGGCGCGGCGGTGCTAGTCATCGGTTCCCTCCAGCGCCACGACCAGGGCGCCCGAGGGATCGAAGGTCTCGCGCAGCCGGCCCACGATCGGGCCGACCCCTTCGCGGTAGGCGCCGAAGTGGCCCACCGCCTTCCGCACCTCCCAGGGGGCGCGCTCCAGCGTGAGCGGGATCTCACGCGGAGCCGCGACCCGCCGGACCAGTCGAAGCTGTTCGATCGAGGCGCTCCCACTCCACCGGACGCCCCCCGCCACGGCGCCGGCGGTGATCAGCCCCTCGTCCAGCTCCTCCGACACCAGATCCAGAGTCTCGTCGAGTCCATCGGTGAGCGCACCGAGGCGGATCGTGATGTTGCCGCCGAGCGGGGCGCGGGCCGCCATGGCCCAGAAGGCGTGGCCTCGATCCGCCGAGAGCTCGGTCCATTCGAATTCAGTCGCGGTGGCGAGTGCTCGGCTCTCCGCCTCCACCGCGGCGGCTCCGCCGACCAGTCGCGCGCCGAGGCACCAGGTGGTCTCGGCCACCACCGCGGGGGCGCAGAGCTCGCACGCCGCAACTTCGATGGCGGCTTCCAGCACGTCCCGCCCGACGCGGGTCAGACGATCCCGATCCCCCCGCGCCACCAGCGTCACGTCCCGTTCGGGCCGGGCGCGGAGCCGGAGATGGAACTCGGCCAGGAATCCGAAGCCGCCGAAGCCGCCGGTCTGGAGTTTGGTGAGATCGTAGCCCGCCACGTTCTTCACCACCCGGCCGCCGGCCTGGATCACCCGGCCGTCACCGGTGACGAAGATGCAGCCGAGGATCTGATCGCGGATCGAACCGTATCCGGCGCGGAGCGGTCCTGCGCTCGCCGTCGCGATGATCGATCCGATGGTGCGGTCGGGCCGGCCCGGCGGATCGAGCGCGAGCCACATTCCCGCTTCGGCCAGGCGGCGCTGCAGCTCATCCATCGGAACGCCGGCCTGGACCGTCGCCACCAGATCGGCGGGACTCAGGCTCACCAGCTGGTCGAGTCCCCTTGAACTGAGCGAGAAGTCGGCGGGTGCGTCGCCCGAAAGCCAGGAGCCACGGCCTTCGACTCGCACCTTCCATCCTTCGGCGTGGGCCAGGCGGAGTACGGCGGCCGCGGCCTCCGGATCGGCCGGCATCGCTCGCGGGAGTCCGGAGGGGTCGCGCCCCACGCCCGCGGGCCCGAGGAGCTCGGTGAGCCGTTCGAGGATCGAGGTGCTCACTCGACCCCTCCGGCGCGCCATTCCCGGCAGGAGTGCATCGGAAGCACCTTGCCTGGATTGGCTGATCCGCCGGGATCGAATGCGCGGCGGACTGCGCACATCGCTTCGAGTGTGGTCTTCGAGAAGATGAGCGGCATATACTCGCGCTTGTCGAGGCCGACGCCATGTTCCCCGGTGATCGTCCCCCCCGCGGCGACGCAGGCGGCGACGATCTCGCCGCTCGCCTGATGGACCCGCGCCAGCAGCGCCGGATCGCGGCGGTCGAAGGAGATGTTCGGGTGCAGGTTCCCGTCTCCAGCGTGAAAGACGTTGCTGATGAGCAATCCGTAACGCTCGGCGATCGCCGCGATCCGGTCGAGGATGTCGGGGAGAGCGGACCGGGGCACGACCGCGTCCTGCACCACGAGGTCGGGAGAGATCCGGCCCATCGCCCCGAACGCCTTCTTCCGTCCCTGCCAGAGCCGGGCGCGGTCGGCGGGGTCGGTCGCTTCGCGGATACTCCGCGCGCCGTGGTGGAGGAGGATGGCCCGCACCGCAGCGGCCTCGGCCCCGGCGCTCTCCGCGCGGCCGTCGAGTTCGGCCAGCAGCACCGCCGCGACGTCGGTCGGGTATCCGGCGGCGTAAATGGAGGCCTCCACCGCGCGGATGCAGGCCTGATCCATCATCTCGAGCGCGGCGGGGACGATCCCGGCCGCGATCACCGCGCTCACCCCTTCGCCGGCCGCGCGGATGCTGGTGAAATCGGCAAGGAGGGTATGGGTGGCGGCAGGCAGCGGCACCAGGCGGAGGGTGATCTCGGTCGCGATGCCGAACATCCCCTCGCTCCCCACGAAGAGCCCGACGAGATCGGGCCCCCACGCCTCGCCTTCCGGAGAGCCGAAGATCGCGAAGCTGCCATCGGCCAGAAGCACTTCCACCGCGGCGACATGATTGGTGGTGACGCCGTACTTGAGGCAGTGCGGCCCCCCGGCGTTCTCCGCCACGTTCCCGCCCAGGGTGCAGGCGGTCTGGCTCGACGGATCGGGGGCGTACTGCAGGCCGAAGGGGCGGGCCGCATCGCTGAGCCGGGCGTTCACGACGCCCGGTTCCACCACGGCACGACGCGTCGTGCGGTCGAGGTGGAGTATTCGGTCGAGTCGCGTCAGCGTCACGAGCACGGCGGTCTCGTCGGCGAGGGCGCCGCCGGAGAGTCCGGTGCCGGCGCCGCGCGCAACGAAGGGGATTTGTGAGCGATGCAGGAACCGGATCAGCTGAGCAAGCTCATCCTTGCTGCCGGGCAGCGCCACCAGGCGGGGAGTGGATTCGTGGGTCGGAAGTCCATCGGCCCGATAGGCCGCCACCTCCCCTCGGCGCTCGCGCACCCAGCGCGATCCGACAACGCGGGCGAGATCGGTGGCGAGAGGGGAGGGCATGAGGGGAATGTAGAGGGGCGTTGGGTGCGTGACGAGTGACGGGTGACGCGTGACGGTGACGAGTGCGGGTAACGCGTGACCGGTAGCGGGTGACGTGCTACCGGTGGGGAGTGCTCACTATGGATGACGCGGCGCCAGTACCTGTGGATCGGGCGGTCCCAACAAGAAGAACGGGCCCCCGAGATTGGGGGCCCACTCGAATACGTCACCCGTCACTTGTCACGCGTCACCTGTCACCTGCCCTCACGCCGCCACCCAGCTCCCCTTGAGGCCTTGCACATCCGGGCTCGAACGAAGCTTCTCGAAGGCCCGTTCCCGGATCTGGCGGATACGCTCGCGGGTCACGCCGAGGAGGGCGCCGATCTTCTCGAGGGTGAGGGCTTCGGTGCCCTGTTCCAGGCCGTAGTAGAGGCAGAGGATCTTGCGTTCACGGGGAGTGAGGTAGCGGTCGAAGAGCCGGTCGATGAACTCCCGCATCAGGCGAGCATCGGTCGTTTCCTCGATCTCGTTTGAGCCGGCCCCGGCAAAGCGTTCACCGAAGGTGCTGGCCCCCTTGTCGCCCCGTTCGACCGGCGCGTCGAGCGAGAGCTCGGCCGCGGTCATCCGCCGGCTGGCGCGGATGTTCTCCACCGAGTCATTGAGCGCCACGGCGATCTCGCCGTCGGTCGGTTCGCGGCCGAGCTCCTGGGAGAGGAAACTCTCGGCCCGGGACATCTTGATGAGGGTGCTGTTCTGGTTGAGCGGGATCCGGACGCTGCGGGTCTGCTCCGCCAGCGCCTTCAGCACCGCTTGGCGGACCCACCAGACGGCGTAGGAGATGAACTTGACCCCGTGCTCCGGGTCGAACTTCCGGACCGCCTTGAGGAGTCCTTCATTGCCGATCGCCACCAGCTCGGAGAGGTCGAGGCCATGTCCCTGGTACTTCTTGACGTACGAGATGACGAACCGGAGGTTGGCCGTGACCAGCCGCTCCGCCGCCTTCTCGTCCCCCGCCAGGGCCAGGCGCGCCAAGCGCTTCTCCTCCGCCGGGTCGGCGATCATCGGGAGCTTCTGGATGTCGAGCAGATATTGATCGAACGCGCCGGTGGCGGCGGGGCGAGAAAGGGGACGCGCCTTCGTAACGCGGGCACGGGCCATGGCTACCCCACGGGCTGGAGGAGCATCGCTCCTCGAATCCTACGGTTCTGGACGTCGGAACCTGCCACCGACCGGTCGGCCGGGAGAGGGAAGCCAACATAGGGAAAGCACAAAGAACCGTCAAGCAGTTTTCAACGGGCTCAAAATATCCACATCACAAAGTGTTTAGTACGAGTCGGTTGGCGCCTTTGCCCACATCCGGCTTCGAATGGTGAAGGCGTCACCCTGAAACATGGCAGCATAACATGTTGCAATTGAATGTCTTACGTGATGTTGATGATGTGATTGACTGGGGATGGTCTGTGGTGGAGGGCGGGGAAAACTGCGAGCCTGCGAAATGGGGGGTCAGTTCAGGTCTTCTCCCCTAGTATCGCGAGAAGCCCACGTTCGACGACCTTCCGCTCGATCGGGGTAGTCCAGAATTCACCGGCCCGGTGCGGCCGACCGAGCTCGGCGGCCAGGGCAAAGCGGGTCTCTCCGCTTCGGTTCTTTTTATCGGTCCGCATCGCAGTAATCACTTGGTCGAGTGGCAGCGCTGTGGCGGCTCGGACCGGCAGTCCGAGCGCCGTGAGGGCGCTTCGGAGGGATGCCGTCAGCCCCGATCGCGCTACGCCGATGGTTTCCGCCATCTGACACTCCGCGAGGAGGCCCAGGGCGACCGCTTCACCGTGGGAGATGGAATAGGTGGAGAGTTGTTCCAGCGCGTGGGCGACGGTGTGGCCCGCGTTGAGCACGGCGCGGCGTCCCGACTCCCGCTCATCCGCCGCGACCACGGCCGCCTTGATCTCGACGCTCCGCCGGATCAGATGCTCGAGCGTCGCGAGGTTTCGCTGGCGAAGCTCGGTCGCGTGAGCCACGATCCATTCGAAGTACTCGGCGTCGGCGATGAGCCCGTGCTTCAAGGCCTCCGCCATCCCGCCGAGATAGTCGCGTTCCGGCAGCGAGGTGAGCGCCCGTGGATCGGCCAGCACCAGCACCGGGGGATGGAATGCGCCGACGAGGTTCTTTCCCCGGTCGGTGTCGACGCCGACCTTGCCTCCCACGGCGGCGTCGACCATCGCGAGGAGCGTCGTCGGCACCTGAACAAAGGGGATCCCGCGGAGATAGGTCGCCGCCACGAATCCGGTGAGATCGCCGATTGAGCCGCCGCCGATCGCGATCAGCGCTCCGTCGCGGCCGAGGCCCCGTTCGAGGAGTTGATCGGTGAGGAGGGCCCACTGTTCCCGCGTCTTGGCCCGTTCGCCGGGGGGCACCAGGAGCGGCGACATTGCGAGAGCGCCGAGCCCGAAGCTGGAGAGGAGCGAGACGATGCCGGCATCGGTGACCGCAACCGTCGGCCTGTCTCCCAGCACTTCGCGTACCAACGCTGGCGCCTCGGCCAGAAGGCCGGAGCGGATGTGGACCTGATATTGCCCGGTGGAGTGGGTAACGGTGATGGGTGAGGACATGCTACCAGGTGACGTCCCCGGCTCCATCCCGATGATTGGCCAGACGCGCGAGGGTGAAGAGGAGATCGGAGAGCCGGTTGAGATAGATGAGGAAGAGATCAGGCACCTCTTCCCGCTCCGCGAGATGGACCACGCTCCGTTCCGCTCGGCGGCAGATGGTGCGGGCCAAGTGGAGTGCCGCGGCCTTGGGAGTGCCCGCGGGGAGGACGAATGCCTTGAGGGGGGGGAGCTCCCGATCGGCGTCGTCGATCGTCCGCTCGAAGAGGGTGATGCGGGCCGCGGAGAGATCCGCCTTCTCGAGCGCCTTCCGCACCTTCTCCGGATGCGGGGTCGCGAGATGGCCGCCGATGGAGAAGAGGTCGCGCTGGATCGACTGCAGCAGATCGTCGAAGGAGGCCGTTGGCGCCGTAGCACGGGCGAGGCCGATGGCGGAGTTGAGTTCGTCCACGTCGCCGTAGGCCGCGACTCGGGGGGCATCCTTCCGGACCCGCCCGCCGCCGAAGAGCCCGGTCTCGCCGTCATCGCCGGTCCTGGTGTAGATCTTCATGGTGCGAAAGGTAAGCGGTGAGCGGTAAGGGGTGAGCGGTAAGAGGTAAGCGGGCTACCGGTCGAGATCTCGATTGGAGGCCCGCTCACCTCTTACCGCTTACTGCTCACCTCTCATCTTTTACCCCTTACCGCTCACGGTCTCCTACGCCCGCCAGTGATCCGCCCGCCAGTTCTTCACCATCCCCTTGATCTTGCCCAGTTCCTGGATGTTCTCGGCCAGGACCTTCCGGGCCAGCTCGGGAAGCTCGGCATCGGAGGCGAAGCGCAGCGCGATGATCTGGTTGCGGGAGAAGTCGTGGATCTTCCCCTTCAGGTCGGCGGGGAAGAGGCGTTCCATTCGGAGCCGCTCCTCCAGCCGGATCACGCGATCCTGCACGCTGATCGGGAAGGCGCGCATGTACCAGAAGAGCAGGATCAATGCGGCGGCCAGCAGGAGGCCCACCACGGTGCCGAAGGCAGGATACTTGACCAGCTGGATGATGCTCCAGATCAGGTTCAGCACCAGGATGGCGGCGGCTACGAAATGAAAATTGGGGACGTAGCGCGGGTGGTTCGCGAAGTTCTGCGGGGTGGCGTCGGCCATCGGGTGTTCCTTGGTTCAGGTGACGGACAATGCGTTGCACGATCGAGCGGCCAGCTCAGACGGTCCCGGAGGTTCCCTCGTTCCGCGCGAGCAGGACGTATCCCGCCATCCGGCGGAACTCCTCCCGCCGCGCCGGCGACGAGAAGCGGCCGAGGAAGCGCCAGAGCCACATCATCGACATCTCCCGATGGAGGCGTCGAGCTTCCTCGAGGGAAGAGCGAAAACTCTCCTCCCGCCACCCCATCGGCTTGAAGAACGCCGTCCCTTCGGCGGGACCGAACTGGAAGGGGGCGTTGCCCTGCTGGAGCTCTTTTCCCCAGGAGCGGCTGAGCATCTGGAGGAGCCGCGGGCTCGCGAGGTCGGTGAGCCACCAGTGGAAGGAGGCCGGTGTGTGGAGTGCCCGGGCCAGATCAGCGACCTGCGTCGGGGTGAGATAGATGAGCAGCCCCTCGGTCACGACCAGCACCCGCTGATGCGCGGCACTCACCCGATCGATCAGCTGCCGACGGACATCGCTGTCGGTGAGATCCGCGGCGATGGCCTCATAGTGGCAGTGCGGTGTCTCGGCCTTGAGCGCGGTGATCTTGTAGTCGAGGATGGCAGGGAGGTCGACGTCGATCCAGTGCAGCTCAGGTGGAAGGGCCAGGCGCCAGGGCCGGCTGTCGAGTCCGGCGGCGAGATTCAGCACCAGATCGGCGCCGCGATGGTTGATCCGGTCGAGGATGATCTCGTCGAACACCGCCGTCCGGACGATCATCGCCCAGGCCGTTTGGCGGCCGCGGCGCATCTGGTGGACGATCGCCTCGCCATCGGGGCCGGCCAGCCGTAGGGCAAAGGGGTCGCGGAAGATCGCGTCGGGCCGCGCCGTCTCCATCGCGCGGTAGTACGCAACCCAGCGGGCGGTGTCGGACACGTGGGTGATGGGCATCGTGGGGTACCAACTTGGCCGTTCGCCGGTCGGGGCGGAAGATGGGGCTATATTCGAGGCGGCAAGGCGGCATAATGGCAGGAGAAATGTTTTGCTCGGATGCCGGGCTCGGTGGGTCGACCCCTGACCCACGACTCTCGACCCACGACTAACGACCAACGACTAACGACCCTGTGACTTCACCTTCGCATCCTACGACCGACATCACCATCATCGGCGGCGGCCCCACCGGCCTCTTCGGCGCATTTTACGCCGGGATGCGAGGGGCCTCGTGCCGCATCATCGATGCCCTTCCCGATCTGGGCGGGCAGTTGATGGCGCTCTATCCGGAAAAACACATCTACGACGTCGCCGGGTTCACCAAAGTACTGGCGAAGGATCTCGTCGCCGCCCTGGTGCATCAGGGGCTCCAGTTCGGCGCCACGGCCCACCTCGACCAGACGGTCACGGGACTTCGGCGGGAGACCCGGGGTGAGGAGGAGGTCTTCGTCATTGAGACCACCGGGGGACGCTATCCCAGCCGTACTCTCCTGATCGCCGCGGGGATCGGCGCCTTCGCGCCGCGCCAGCTCCCGCTGGAGGGGACGGACGCCTGGGAAGGAAAAGGGCTCCGCTACCACGTTCGCGAGCCGGCCGAACTCGCCGGTCAGCGCGTGCTCCTCGTCGGCGGCGGCGACTCGGCCTTCGACTGGGCGCTGCATCTGCACGGCGTGGCCCGGTCAATCACCCTCATCCACCGGCGCGACCAGTTCCGGGCGCATCAGGCCACCATCGACCAGGTGAACCGCCTGGCGGCGAACGGCAAGGTCGAGATCCGCACCTTTACCGAGGTGTCGGCGATCCACGGTTCTGCGCGGATCGACGGCGTCACCCTGAAGCATGCGAAGACCGGCGCTGAGGACCGCGTCGCGATCGACGCGATCATCCCCCTCCTCGGCTTCCACTCCGATCTCGGCGTGATCAACGCCTGGGGACTCGATACCGAGAAGGCCGACATCAAGGTGAGTCAGGTGATGGAGACCAACGTGCCGGGCATCTACGCCGCCGGCGATGTGGTGACCTATCCCGGCAAGATCAAGCTCATCGCCACCGGCGTCGCAGAAGCGTGTACCGCCGTCAACAATGCGGTCCACCGGATCAACCCGAAGGCGAAGGTGAACCCGGGCCACTCGTCGGACATGAAGATCTTCGAAGAGAAGCGGTGAGCCCGCTCACTTCTTCGTGGTCCCGATTTCCACCACCAGCGAATCGATCGCGGCAAGCACGGCCCGGCTCGATTGGGTGTGATGATTGGCCAGGATCGATACGGTCCACACCTTCCCGTCCCGCCGCTCGATGAATCCCGACAACGTGTTCACCCGCCCGATGCTCCCGGTCTTGGCGCGCACTCGTCCGGCGAGTGCGGTGTTCTGGAACCGGTTCTTGAGCGACCCGACCGCCCCCGCGAGCGGGAGGCCCGGTTCGAAGGTGGCCCATCCGGCGTGCGCCCGTGTGTAACGCAGGATCTGGGTAAAGGCGAGCGGGCTCACCAGGTTCGCGGCGCCAAGCCCGGAACCGTCCACCGGCGCGATCTGGGCCGAATCGACGTGGACCGAGTCGATCAGGAATCGCCGCTCCACCGTGATCCCCTCCGCCCAGCTCCCCGACTTCCCGAACACCTTCCCCAGCTGCTTCAACAACATCTCGGCGTACCAGTTCTGACTGGTATTGAGGATGGGAAAGATCCAGTCGCGGAGCGGGCGGCCGGTCACTTCGGCCAGCGGCGGCGCGGCCCGTGCGGCACGGTACTGCAGGCTGTCGGTGGTCGAGCGGGTGGTGCCGAGCACGCTGATCCCTGCTTCGGCGAGCACCTGACGGAAGGCGCGGGCAGTGAAGAGGTTCGGATCGGGCATCGCGAACGACTCGAGTCCGCCGTGGCTGGCGTGGCTCACGTCTCCCTCGGCCCAGAGCGCGAGGGTACCGGGGGCGCGGAAGAAGTCGATCGTCGTCTCATCGGTGTCGCCGACGGTGCGGGTGCGGTTCTCGAAGGTGAGATCGCCCACCAGCGGCGAGAGCGTGGCGTGCGCCGGAGCTCCGATGACGGAATCGGGGGACCAGCGGATGTCCACGCTGTTGTCGTTGAAGCCGAGCCCCGTCACCGGGGCGGCGTACCACCAGTTGAGGTCGTAGCTGGCCCACTCCCCGCTCACCGTCTCCGGTTCGAAATAGCTCCCGTCGCCTACCAGATCTCCGGCGACGGTGGAGATGCCGCGCGCCTTGAGCGAGTCGGCGAGCTGACGGAGCTCGGCGTAGGGATCGCGGTCGCAGACGCCGGCCTTCGTCGTATCGACGTCGTAGCAGCGCTTGGCGCGGCCGAAGGTCGGATCGCCCCGGCCGTAGAGCACGAGGTCACCCTGGACCACGCCGCCGACGACGGGACCGGCGCCGTAGACGCTGGTCTTGACCGCCCAATCGGGCGGCAGCAGTGCTGAGGCGGTCGCGGTCACCAGAATCTTCGTGTTGCTGGCGGGAATGAAGAGCCGGTCCTGGTTGAGGCCGTAGCGGAGCTTTCCCTGGTCGTCGATGACGGCGATCCCCCAGAGGTTCCGATTCCACGGTGCCGTCGCGAGCGCGCGGTCGAGGCGTTTCTGGAGGGACTGGGCGGAGAGACGCAGGGGCGCAGAGGCGCAGAGCAGAAATACCATCAGGATGGACAGATGAGGAAGGCGTCGGGACACGGCCTGCGTCCCTCCGCCTCTGCGCTCCTGCGCTTCATTCATACGCCACTCGTGGGTCGGCTTTCGCATAGCAGAGATCCGTCAGAAGGTTCACCAGCACGAAGGTCAGGCTCAAAAAGAGGATGCTGCCCTGGACCGCGGGAAGGTCCCGTTTGGTGATGGCATCGAGCACATAGCGGCCCACGCCGGGCCAGGAGAAGATGGTCTCGGTCAGGATCGAGCCGGTCAAGTAGCTGCCGAAGTCGAGTCCGATCACGGTGATGACGGGGAGGAGCGCGTTCCGGAGCCCGTGCACCAGGATCACACGAAGCTCGCGGACCCCTTTGGCGCGTGCGGTCCGGACGTAATCGCTTGCGAGCGCATCGCCGAGGGCGGTACGGGTCATCCGCGCGACGACGGCCACCGAGCGCATTCCGAGGGTGAGGGCCGGCAGGATCAGGAAGGTGAGCCCGTCGGATCCCGATGGCGGCAACCAGCGCAGTGAGACCGCGAAGACCAGGATCAGGAGCAACCCGACCCAGTACACCGGGAAGGAGACGCCGAGGTAGGCGGCCACCGCGGTTGTCCGGTCGATCCAGCCGCCGGGGCGGGCGGCACCGATGGCGCCGAGCGCGATCCCGGTGACGGTCGCGAAGAGCATCGCGGCGAGGGCGAGGCGGAGCGTCGCCGGGAATCGTTGGAGCAGGTCCTGGATGATCGGGCGCCGGGTGATGTACGAGGTGCCGAGGTCGCCGTGCGCGACGCCGATCACGTAGTCGGCGAAGCGGCGGGGAAGGGGCTCGTCGAGCTTGAGTTCGCTCCGGAGCCGGAGCACCGTCGCCGAGTCGGCCCGCTCACCGACGATGGCCGCGACCGGGTCACCGGGGGCCACCTGCAGCAGGAAGAAGGCGACGACCAGCACGCCGAGGAGGGTCGGGAGAAGCGTCAGCAGGCGCCGTCCGAGGAGTTGGATCATCGGATGACCGCCGCTTCCGTCCAGCGCTGGCCGGTGAAGATCGCGGGGATGCGCCACCCGTGGACGTACGGTTGCCGGGCCCAGAGATCGACCGGCGCCCAGAGGAAGATCCAGGGCGCGTCGGCAAAGGCACGGGCGTCGACATCGTGCGCCAGACGGGTGCGCTCACCCTCGTCGGGTGTTTCCCGCGCCCGCAGGATCATCGAGTCGAGGACGGAATCGCTGAGGAAGGCGAGGTTCCCGCCGGTCCCGGCGTTGGCCGAGTAGAAGAGCGGGTAGTTGAAATCCTCGGGGTCGGGGTAGTCGGCGTACCAGTCGGTGAGGAAGAGATCGGCATCGCCGTGGCGGGCGGCGGCCCGCGCCGTGGACGCATCGCGCTCGACGATCTCGACGGTGATCCCCGCCTCGGCCAGTTCCTGCTGGATCGCCTGAGCGAGGCGGCCGTACTCCGAACGATTGGTGCGCCAGAGCTGGAGCGATATGCCGCCGGGATGGCCCGCCGCGGCGAGGAGCGTGCGAGCCTTGGCGATGTCGTGCGGATAGGGCGCGCGGGTGGAGTCATATCCGGTGAGCCCTGGAGGCAACGCGCCGGCGGTGCGCACTCCCCGCCCCCCCATGATCTGCCCCAGGAGGGCGGGGACGTCCACCGCGTAGTTGAGGGCCTGGCGCACGCGGAGATCCCGCAGCGGACCCCGGCGGGTGTTGATCGCGATGTAGAGCGCGCGGAGCGCGGGGCGCCGATCGAGTTCCGCCGCGTGATCCTTTTCCCAGCGCGCCGTCTCGCTGAACGGGACTTCGACGATGCTCAAGCGTCCCGACTCGTACTCCGCCGCCTGGGTGAGGGCCTCGGGAATGATCCGGATCCGGAGCGAGTCGGATTTCGGCGCGCCGCCCCAGTAGTCCGGGTTCCGCGCGACCACGATCTGGTCGTCGTGGCTCCAGGAGACGAAGTGCCAGGGGCCGCTGCCGACGGGATGCTCCCCGAAGTCAGCGCCGGTGACGGGCGTGGGAACGATCGCCGCCACCGGCATCGCGAGGAGCTTGGGGAAGACGTTGAGCGGACGTTCCAGCGTGAAGACAACGGTCGAGTCGTCGGGGGTCTTCAGGCCCGCGATGTCCGATGCCTTTCCCGCCGCAAAGTCCGCCGCGCCCTTGATCGGATAAAGGGGCCACCCTCGGCCCCCATTGGTCGCGGGGTCGAGGGCGCGGCGGAAGGAACCGGCCACGTCACGCGCGGAGAGCGGACGGCCATCGTGGAAGCGGACGCCGGAACGGAGGTGAAAGGTATAGATCGTCGCGTTGGGGCTGGTCTCCCAGCTGCGGGCCAGGCCCGGTCCGAGCCGGCCATCCACATCGAACCGGGTCAGGTTGTCGAACAGGAGGGTGATGACCTCGCCCGAGGGGACGTCGGTGGAGAGGGCCGGATCGAGCGAACGGGGATCGGCGGTGAAGTAGTACTCCAAGGTCCGGCTCGCCGGCTGGCCGCCACAGGCGCTGAGCAGGAGCAGCAGGGCTGGAAGGGATCGGTGCATCGGGTCGGGGGCTCGGCACGGGGGGCAGCACAGTCGAAAAATTAGACACCTCGGTGTAACTTCAACAACCTACGGCGGTTGTGACCCCTGGTCAATTCAGCGGAGCCCCCCGATTCAGCCCCTTCGCCCCCGCTTTTTGCCGTTTCGTTTGCTGCTGGTCGTGATGGCGGGCGTCTCCACGCGCCCGATCGCGGCCCAGAGGACGGTGGATGAGGATCGGGTCGTCCGTGGGCTCTCCTTTCAGGGCAATACGGTCTATGGTGACGAGGAACTCGCGGCCGTCATCGCGACGACCAACTCGGGATGGTTCGCGACCAGTCCGGTGGTGCGCTGGGTGGGCCTCGGCGAGAAGCGATTCTTCAACGAGCTTGAGTTCCGGCGCGACGTGCTGCGGCTCATCGCGTTCTATCGCGAGGGGGGCTATCTCGAGGTCGGGGTGGACACGGTAGTACGCCGGGATCCCCGCGACATCTACGTCACCTTCAAGATCGCCGAGGGTGTGCCGACGCTGGTCGATTCCTTTGCCGTGACCGGACTGGAGGGCTACCCGGGGCGGGAGGCCGTGCTGCAGGATCTGCCGCTGGCGGAGGGCGCGCCTTTCGATCGCCGGGCGATGCTGGCCACCGCCGACACGGTGCTCCACCGCCTGCGCAACCGCGGTTTCCCCTCGGCGCAGGTCTTTCGGAACTTCACCGTCGACCAGCCGAGCCGCCGAGCCGAGGTGACGCTGGAGGCGGTGCCGGGACCGCATGCCGTCTTCGGGGCCGTACGGGTACAGGGAACGATCGAGGTCGATTCCACGCTGGTGCGCCGTCTGCTCGCGGCGCGGCCCGGGCATCCCTTTCGCGAAGATGACATCTACGAGAGTCAGCGCACGCTGTATCGGACGGAAATGTTTCGTTTCATCTCGGTGGCGATCGACACGGCCCGATTCACGCCGGGTGATACGCTGGTGCCGATCCTGGTGCAGGTCAATGAGGGGGACTTCCGCCGGATACGCAGCGGGATCGGATATGGTACCGTCGATTGCCTGCGGTTCGGCGCCGGGTGGACCGCCCGCAACTGGCTTGGCGGCGGGCGGCTCCTCGACCTGAGCGGGCAGATCTCGAAGGTCGGCATCGGCCGTCCGCTCGACTGGGGGCTGGGGCGGAACATCTGCAGTTCGCTGGCCAACGACTCGATTGGATCGTCGCTCCTCAACTACTCGACGGCGGTGTCGCTCCGGACGCCCGCCTTCATCGATCCCTTCAATACCGCGACCTATTCCGTCTTCGCCGAACGGCGTTCGGAGTTCGAGGTGTACCGGCGTGAAGAGCAAGGCGTGAGCTTCGGAGTCACCCGGGTGACGCCGCGGCGCCTGCCGATCACGCTCACCTACCGGCTCGCCTTCGGTCAGACCGTGGCGAGTCCGGGCACCCTCTGCGCCTTCTTCCGCGCCTGTACCGCCGGTGACGTGCACGAGCTCGGCCAGCGCCGGCGCCTGGCCACCCTCACGGCGACTTTCGCGTGGCCCCGCGCCAACAATCCGCTCGATCCCACGCGGGGCTGGAACGGCAGCCTGGAGCTGACCCACAGCTCCCGCTATATCGGCTCGTCTCCGCTGGAGGAGTTCAGCCGCGCGGTGGCCGAGGTGGCGTGGTACCGCCCGCTGGGGCGGAACGTGGTGCTCTCCTGGCGGCTCCGCGGCGGGTTCCTGATCTCGCCCAAGTCCACCTTCGACTCCAGTTCGGTCGCGTTCGTACCGCCGGAGGAACGGTTCTACGCCGGCGGTCCCAATGACGTCCGGGGCTTTGACCAGAACGAGCTCGGTCCGGTGGTGTACGTCGCGCCGGACAGTCTCATCGACTCGGCCGGGAACGTTCCGCCGGGGAAGGCCCAGGTCTTTCCCACCGGCGGCAACACGCTCGCGATCGCCAACATGGAGCTGCGGCTGCCCTCGCCGATCTGGCCTTCGCGGCTGCGCTTCGCCCTCTTCGTCGACGCGGGGATGCTCTATGAGCGGGACAAGGTGGCGCTCTCGCCGCAGCTCATCCAGATCACTCCCGGCGTCGGCCTCCGGGTGGCGACCCCTCTCGGCCCGGCCCGGCTGGACATCGCGTATAACGGTTACGACCGGCAGCCCGGCGCGCTCTACGGGCTCACCGCCCAGGGTGATCTGATCCTCCGCCGGGAAGGCTTTGCCCAGGCGCGGAGCCACGGCTACACCATCCACATCGCCGTCGGGCAGCCGTTCTGATGCGCCGCCGCATCTTCCGCTTCGGCCTCGTCACGGTGCTCGGGCTCCTCGGCACCCTCGTCGGTACGTTCGTCGCGGTATTCCTGACGCCGGCGGGACGGGGCCTCGCGGGGCGCGCGCTCTCGGAGCGGGTGGATCAGTTGGTCCGCGGCGATGTCGAAGTCGGTGCGGTCGGGGGCACGCTCCTGACCGGATTGGATCTTGATCAGCTCGTCATCCGCGACACCGCGGGCGAGGTCCTGGCCGACATTCCGCACCTCGAGGTGCGCTATCGCCTGCCGGAGCTCCTCGCCGGACGCATCGTGCTGCAGCGGTTGACGCTCGACCATCCGGTCCTTCATCTGGTCAAGCACCGCAACGGGCGGATGAACTACGAGGAGGTATTCCGGCTGGGAGAAGGGACGGGCACCGGGGCCGGGACCCTGGTGCGATTCGAGCGGGTGCACCTGATCGATGGCACCGTCCTCCTCGACCTGCCCTGGTCGCCTCCCGATTCGATGCGGACCCCCGACCGGGCCCGGCGCGCACTCTTGTTCGACCGCAGCCAACCCGGCCGGATCATCGAGCCCGGCCCCGAAGGCTACGCCCGGCGCATCCGCTTCGAACATCTGACGGCGCAGTTCCCGCTGATGCGCCTCGGCACGCCCGATCACCTTCCGGTCCAGCTCCTGGTCGATACCCTCGCCACCCGCATGAGCGATCCCGCGGTCACGCTGACGGACCTCGCGGGATCGATCGAAGTGGAAGGGACCACCCTCGCCTTCCGCCTCACCCGCGCGGCGCTGCCGCACAGCAGCTTTGCCGGGGACGGGCGCCTGTTCTGGCCGGCGGGACCGGTCCTCTACGATTTTCGCCTCGATGCGAAGACGCTCGCCTTGGCCGACCTGCGGTGGATCTCCCCCGGCTTTCCCGACCTCGCCGGGCGGGCGCGGATCACCGCACGTTCCCGTGGCGCCACGCGCACCGATTACGCGCTGGCCGATCTCTCGCTCGGCGGTGCGATGGGGCAAGTCGACGGACACGTCACGGCCGTGGCCGATGAACGGCGCGGCTTCGGAGTGGACGGAATGGATCTGAAGCTCCGGGCCGTCGACCTCGACGCGCTCCGGCCCTATCTCGATACCATCCCCTTCCAGGGCCGGGTGACCGGTACCGTGACCGGCGGCGGCTTCCTCGACTCGCTCGATGTCGATTTCGACTGGACCTTTCACGACGCTCGCGTTCCGGGCGGGGCGGACAGTCACCTGAGCGCGGCGGGTCACCTCGCCTTCGGCGGGCCGGAGGGGACGCTGTTCGACACGCTGACTCTGCGGAATGCCGATCTTGATCTCCGCACGGTGCGACTGGTGGCGCCCGCCGTTCCGCTCGAAGGCCGTCTCCAGGCGGAGGGCACCCTCGCCGGCCCCTGGACCGACCTGACCTTCGACGGCACCGCCGTGCATCACGATGGCGGCAATCCCGCGAGCACCGCCCAGGGCCGGATCAGGCTCGACACCCGCACCAGCGCCACGGCCTTCTCGGGGGAGCTTGAGCTCGAACCGCTGCTCTTCGACGGGATCAGGCGGAGCTTTCCGGGACTCGCCGCGCAGGGCGCCCTTCGGGGCCGCGTGGCGCTCGATGGCACCGCCGAGCACATCCGGGTTGACGCCGATGTGACCGGCGATCTCGGTCACGTGCGCGCCACGGGGGCCTTCGGCCGCCGCCCTGGGGGCTGGAGCGCCGACTCCCTCACGCTGGTCTTTCAGGATCTCGACACGCGCGTCGTCACGGGCCGCGGCCCCGGCACCGCGCTGAACGGCAGCCTCTTCGTCGACGGCATCTCCGATTCGGTGGCGGCGCCGCGGGGGAGCGGGCGGCTCCTGCTCGGCGGCGGGCGCGTGGGCGGCTTCGTCTTTGATACGGTGCTCGCCACCATCGCGGGCGCCGACGGCCGGCTCGCCTTCGATACACTCGCGCTCGGATGGACCGGCGGCGCGATCGACGGGAAGGGAACCCTCGGCTGGAGCGCGCCGGAAAATGGACAGCTTCAGTTGGCGGCCACCGTGAAAGACCTGCGTCCGCTCGACTCACTGCTCCTCGCCGCCGGGGGCTGGACTCGCGATACCACACCGGGACTCCGTCCCCTCTCGGGTGCCGCGACCGGCCAGGTGACGCTCAGTGGATCGCTCGATGCGCTCAACGCGGGGGGCACACTCAAGGTCACCGATCTCGTTTGCCAGAGCCTGCGCGCGCCGGTGGCGGCGGCGACGTTCGCC
>JBIOIC010000004.1:0-21127 GCA_044449625.1 Gemmatimonadales bacterium
ATGGCGCTGACACCGGCCGCCGGTTCGGTGCGATCGACGGCGCCGAGCCCGCGGAGGTCGACCCGGAATCCGCGGCGATGGAGCGCGAGCGCCGCCTGGCGCACCGACGCCCCCGTGACCGCCGGGACGGGGATTCGCGGCGTCGAGTCCATTGCCGGCGCCGGCGGCCACTCGATCACCACGGCAGGGCGCGCCGCCACGTCCGTGATCGCCGCCGCGGGCGCGACCGAATCGTTCCCTCCGGTCAACCGCGCGCGGTCGATCGCCACCCGGCGGCTCGCCAGCGCCTGCTCCAGCATCGCGCGGGTGACCGGCGCCGCCGTCGCGCCGCCGTAATCGCCCTTGGGCGCGTCGAGCTTGACGATCACCACCAGCTGCGGATCGTCGGCCGGGAAGAGCGCCGCGAAACTCGCGGTGAACTCCCCCTGTACGTAGACACCGTTGGCGAAATGTTTCGCGGTCCCGGTCTTCCCGATCAGCTGGTAGTTGGCCAACTGCGCCCGCTCGCCAGTCCCCCCTTCTGCCACCGCGCCCCGCAGGAACTCGCGGAGCCGCGCCGCCACCGCCGGAGAGACCGCGCGACGGACCGGCTCGGGGCGGTGCTGGTAGAGGATCTTCCCGTCGGGGCTCCGGATCTCCTTGACGAGGGCCGGCGTGAGGAGGATGCCATCATCGGCGATGGCGGCGTAGGCCGCCGCGAGCTGCAGCGGCGTCACCCCCATCTCGTACCCCATCGCGTGGCTGGCCCGGCTGAGCGAGGTCCACTGCTCCGGCCGGCTCAAGCGCCCGCGTGACTCGGCCGGGAACTCGATCCCGGTCGGGCTGCCGAAGCCGAAGGCCCGGAGCATGTCGTACTGCTGGTCGTCGGTCAGCCGGGCGGAGAACTGGGCCATCGCGATATTGCTGGAGACGCCGATTGCTTCGGCCAGGGTGACGGGACCGCGCAGCGGATGCACGTCGTCAATCGACCGGGTGTTCCCCCGGCTGTCGATCGGCATGAGCCAGTGGCCGTCGTGCCCGCTCACTGTGGTGGTGCTGTCGACCCGATCGTTGGCGATGAGCGCGGCGGCGGTGAAGAGCTTGGCGGTCGATCCCGGCTCGAACGGATCGGTGATGCTCGAAGGCCGCACACCGGCGTCGCCGCTCGCCGCGCTCTGGCGTGAGGCCAGCGCCAGCACCTCGCCGGTACGGGGATCGAGGAAGACGACATCGCCCCCCGCCGCGTGCATCGCCTGCAGCGCCTCAACGAGGCCCTGCTCGGCGATGTCCTGCAGCTCCGCGTCGAGCGTGAGGATGACATCGTCGCCGGGGAGCGGGGCCCGCTCCAGACGCGAGGGAGAATCGTAGGTGCGCCCCTGGCGGTCCTTGAGCACCACCGCCTCTCCCGGTTCCCCCCGAAGCAGTGAGTCCAGGATCAATTCGAGCCCCGAGGCCCCACGGCCGCTGTCGGCGGAGAGTCCGCCGATGATCGGCCGCGCCAGGTCACGCGCCGGATAGAACCGGGCAAAATCACGGTCGAGATGGACCCCGTGCAGATCGCGGAGCGGATCGACCTGGGCCGCGCTGAAGGGGCCGTAGTAGTAGAGCCAGCGCTTGGGGCCCCGCAGATCGGCGCGCAATCCGGACGCCGGGAGACCAAGCGCCCGGCTCAGCGCCCGGACCGCCGCGTCGCGATCGGCCAGCTCGTTGGGTGCGAGGCCGACGTGATAGTACTCCTGGGTCACGGCGAGCGGCACGCCATTGCGGTCCCGGATGGTGCCTCGGCGCGCGTCAAGCACCAGGTGCTCGGTGCGGTCCTTCGCCGCCTCCCGGGAATACTCCCCGCCCCGCCAGAGTTGCACGTATCCCGCCCGGCCCACGATGGTGGCGAGCGCGAGGGCGAAACCGACCTGGACCACGCCGAGGCGGACCTCGAGGCGCGCCATCAGCGTTCCTCGCCGCCCTGGCGTGGCGGCTGGAAGAGGACGAAGTCACTGTCGGCGGGAAGATGGAGTCCAAGCGAGGTGATCGCGCGCGGGACCAGCACCTGGCGGCTCGACGCCTGGCGGATCCGGCGCTCGAGCTCCCCGCGGCGCGCTTCGAGGGAGGCGTGGGTCTCCCGTGCATCGGCGAGCGCGCGGGCGGTCGAGAACCCCGCCGCCTGCCGCGCCACCACCGCCGCCGCGACCGCGAGGAACACCACCAGCCAGAGGATCACCCAGTGACGGCCTTTGAGGATCATGCGGCCTTCCGGAACAGCCGAAGCTTGGCGCTGCGCGCGCGGGGATTGGCCGCCACCTCGGCGGCATCGGCGACGATGGGCCGCCGCGGCTCTGCCAGGCCCAGCGGACGGCCGCGACAGGTACAGACCGGCTGTTCCGGCGGACAGATGCAACTGCGCGCCCAATCGTGGAACAGGTGCTTCACGATCCGGTCCTCCCCCGAATGATAACTGATCACCGCCATCGTTCCGCCCGGGACCAAGGCGTCGAGAAAGGCCGGCAGCGCCCGCGTGAGAGCGTCGAGTTCGCCGTTGACCTCAATGCGGAGCGCCTGGAAGAGCCGGGCGAAATCGGCCGGCCCCGATTGGGGACCGAGCACCGCGCGGACCGCGTTGACAAAGTCGTCGCTGGTGAGGAACGGCGCGTTCCCCCGCCGCCGCACCACCTCGCGCGCCAGGGCGCGGCCCCGGCGTTCATCGCCGTAGTCACGGAAGACGTGCTCGAGGTCGTGCTCGTCGGCTTCGTTCAAGAGATCGGCGGCGGTCGGCCCGACGGCCGACATCCGCATGTCCAGTGGTGCGGCCTGCCGGAACGTGAAGCCGCGATCGTCCGCGTCGAGCTGGCGGGAGGAGACGCCGAGGTCAAGGAGGATGAAATCGGGATGGAAGAGGGCGACGGCGGCGAGTACGTCGGGCTCCGCGAAAGAGCCGGCCAGATAGGTGACACCGGCATCGCCCAGACGATGCCGCGCGATCGCGAGCGCATCGGGATCGCGATCAATGCCGAACACCGTCATCCCGTCGCCGCGGAGCAGCGCCGCGTGACCGCCATGTCCCAGCGTCCCGTCGACCGCGCGGGTGGCACCGCGGGCGGCGGCACGGATGGCCTCCGCGAGCACGGGGATGTGGGACGGATCGACGGTCATCGGATCACCGGGAAAAAGGACACCCCGAAAGCCGTGGGGCTTCCGGGGTCTCCGATAACGTGCAGCGAGCGGGGCTGACGGGGCTCGAACCCGCGACCTCCGCAGTGACAGTGCGGCACTCTAACCAAGCTGAGCTACAGCCCCTGCACGGAGCGCGAGAATATAGGCGCGCCCCGGGTTCAACGGAAGTGCCGTCACTGGCACTTGTACGCTTTGAGCATCGACGCGACGTGCGGCTGATACTTGTCGATGTACCCGAGCAGGGTCTTCGCGCCCGTGGCCACCGCCGGCGTCGGCGACCGGAGCCCGATCGTGAGGCCTGCCTTGGCCTGATCGAGCATGCCGGCTTCGCGCTTGGCGCCGTCGCAACTCTTCGCGGCCACCGTCGCGGAATCCATCTTGGTCACCCAGGTGAACACCGCCGCGCCGTTCAGATAGTTGGCGATGACCCAATACTGATTCGTCGAGTCGATGGCGGTGAAGACCACCCGCATCAGCAGCGCGGCGGTATCGGGCTGCTGCGGTGGCTGCAGGAGCGGGGCCGCGCCATTGATGAAGAGTCCCGCGATATTCTGCTTGGCCTGCGCATCACCCTTGGCGATGACCCGGCGGCCGAATCCCAGGACGGTATCGTAGCGCTGCTTCGCGGCCAGGAGCGCCTGGATCGTCGCCTGCGGGGTGGCGATATCGGTCGAGTCGAGCGCCATCACCCGGCCGGTGTAAGACACGACGCTGTCCCACTGCTTGGCCCCGGTGTAGAGCGAGAGCATTACGCCCAGCATCGTGGCGTTGGTGGGAAACTTCCGCAGCCCGACCTGGCCCCACTTAAGCGCCGATTGCACCAGGGACGCGGTGTCGGTCTGGGCCGACGCCGTCACGGTCAGGCGGACGTAGAAACTCGAATCGCCCTTGGTGCTGTCGATCGCGAGAACCTGCTCCAGGGCCGCCACAGCGCAGCTGTACTTCGACTGATAGACACAGGCGCTGCTCTTCAGGTCCCACATGGTAGCGTCGGTCGAATCGAGTGCGATCCCGCGGTTGGCGATCTCCTCCGCCGCCTCGGGACGTCCGTACTGGCGGAACACCTTCGAGGCGGCCTCGATGAGCGCCACATTAGTCGGCGCCGCGAGGATCATCTGCTGGAACTTCTGCACGACGTTCGCCGTGTCGTTATGGGCGCGGTAGTAGTCGCCCAGTTGCGCCAGCGCCGGAAGGCTGAGCGAGTCGCCCTGCACTGCGCGGTTGAGTTCGCCCACCCAGGCGGAATCGGGGGCGTGCTGCGCCTTGAGCGACTGCGCCAGGCAGAAATGGGCCAAGCCGTTGACGGGATCGGTCCGCAGCGCCTTGCGGGCGTACTCTCCGGCCCGGACCGAATCGGGGGGCGTCATCTGCAGCTTGTCGGCGCACGACTTGGCGTCATCGCGGGCGCGGATGGCGGCCGAGAATCCGTCGGCGACCGCGGAGCCGAAGGATTCGAGGTTCTGTCCCTCCGCCTGCGTCACCCGGACGGTGTTCCCGGCGTCGTCGCTCAACCCCGCCAGCCGGGCCACCAGCTTCAGGCGGCCCCCGTCACCGCGGGTGAGGGCACTGGTGAGCATCGTGCGCGCCACCAGCGAGGTCGCGAATGACCGGGCCACGACCGCGCTGACGATCTGATCCGGATTCATCCCGTAGCTCGCCAGTGCCTCGTTCATCTCCTTGCGGGTAACGATCCGGAAGTGCTCCCCGACGACCCGATTCATCCGCTGCCGGATCGCCTCACCCAGCGTGATCGACGTCGTGGAGTCCGCCGGGCGGTCGATGGCCGGATTGGTCACCAGCAGGCGCGGGGCATGGTTCACCTCCGAGCGGCCGAGGGGGATCTGTGCCGCGAGCGGCGTCCCCGCACCCAGGGCGAGCACGATCAATCCTGCGCCGACACGGGACGTCAAAGGAAAACTGCGCAACACGATCATTCCGCCTCCAAAAGGTGGACTCCAGACCCCGGCGATGATGGAAGGCCGCGCCGGCGACTGGCGGCGCCACTGGGCGAAGAGGGATTCGAACCCCCGACATCCTGCGTGTAAGGCAGGCGCTCTGAACCGCTGAGCTATTCGCCCCGCTGACCCCGGCTCCGTCTCAGAGCGCAAGACCGAGCGGGATCAGGACGAGATACCCCACAACCAAGATCGCCGCGGCGAGCGAACTCGACCCGGAGGACAACAGCAAGTAGCCGGCCACCAGCACCAGAACCCCGGCGCCGAGCAACAGAAAGTTCCGGCGGCCGAGCGTGGGACCGTTCGCTCGGCCGGAAGTCGTGGAAGTCGCCATATGACAGGAGGTTACACAGGTGGCGGACCCGGGTCAAGCGGCGGCTCGGGCGCCTCGGGGTCGGGCCATCCTTCGTTCAACGCCTCCCGCCGCGGCACGTCCATGCGGCGGCGCCATCCCCACCCGACGACCACCGCGATGGTCAGGATCATCCAGAGGCCGGTCCCCGCCAGCCAGGCGACACCACCATAGCGCCGGCGCGTCTCCTGGCGCCATTCGTATTCGAACTGCGAGAGGGTACGCCCGGTGACCTGCTGCACCGCGGAGTCGAACGGGACACCGGAGGCGAGCGCCGCCATCAAGGGAGAAAGCTCCCCGCCGGGAATCCGCCGCTCCAGCCCCAGCACCCCCGCCGCCGCCAGCACATACGCCCGCTCCGCAGTCGGCTCGGTCCCGCGGAGCTGGCCGTCGAGATCGCCGAGCGAGGGGACACCGGTGAACGCCACGGCGAGGTGCAGTTCCAGCCGCCCGGTGAAATCCCATTCTCCCGATGCGAGGGTGGCGTAGCCCTCGTCGAACCAGAGGGGGACCCGCGTGTGGATGGCCTGGTGCAACACGATGTGGGCGAGCTCGTGGCGCAGGGTCGCGGCAAGGTCGGGAAGGTCGGCGCGAAGGATGATGATCCGGCCAGCGGGGAGCGCGATCCCGGCGCCCCAGCGCGGAGCCCGGCCCCGGGTCACCGCAGCGAGCGCCGCGCGATCGGCGACGACGATGAGGCGCAGGGGACCCACGGCGCGGCGGCCGAGGCCGGGCCACTCCGCGGGTCGATCGGCGAGGTCGGCGAGGGCGGTGGCGAGATCAAGCTGGGCGGGCGCGGCGAAGACCGAGACCTCGCCCACCTGGAGCGAATGCAAGGAGTCCGAGGGCGCCGACCGGCCGGCGAGGGCGGCCAGCGCGAGGATCAGCCCGGGAGCGAGCGCGGCGGCTCCCCCCCGGAGGCGATCAGGTCCAGCATCTCCTTACACCGCTTGCCCCACGGGTTGAACTTGTTGGCCTTGTGGCCATCGGCCCAGGTCTGCTTGGCGGCATCGGGTTCGCCGGAAAACCACTGCGCCCGACCCAGCTCAAAATACGCCTCGATCAGGTTGGGCCCCAGCTGCAGCGTCTTCTGGAAGAAGACCTGGGCGTCCTCGAACATCTCGCGCTCAAGGTAGACCAGGCCGAGGTAGTAGTGGGCGTAGAGTGTGGCCTTGCGATCGTTGTCGAGCCGGATGGCCTTGGAGAGGTGCTCGATCGCTTCGCCGAAGATCCGCTTCTTCAGGCAGATATAGCCGACGTTGATCCGAGCCAGCGAATTGGCCGGTTCCTTCATCAGCACCCGCGAGAAGGTGGCGAGCGCATCGTCATAGTCTTCGTGGAGCATCTGGGCCCAGCCCAGCAGCGACTGCGCCTGGGTTTCGTTGGGCGAGAGCCCGAGCGCCTTCTGCAGGGACTGGATGGCGCCGGCGTAATCGCCCAGCGAGATGAGACTCCACCCCTTCTCGATGAAGGTGGAGGCCCCGATATGGTCCACCTGCAGCACCGGACGGGCCCCGGTGAACTGTGGCGCCTGCGCGGTATCGGATTCTGCGCTCACCTGCTTGTACCGGTCCACCAGCCCGCGGATCTCTTCCTTGAGCTGGGTCATGTCGGTAAGCGCCCCGTCGACCTTCTTGAAGAACGCGATGATCTCGCGCTTCAAGCCTTCGCGTTCGGCGAAGCCGGTCACGGTGTCGAGGCGGCCTGCGATCTCCTGATACTGCGCGCGCAGCGGCGCGACGAGCGGATCGGTCATGGATGCGTGGGCCTCACGCCGCGCCGACCTTGGCGAGGGCGAGCCGTTCCTTCGAAGTGAGCAGGCGGCCGGCGTTCAGAATCACGACGGTCCGCGGAGGGATCGGGAGCATGCCACTGATGTATTCCGCGGCCAGGCCGCGGACGATGGGCGGAGGTGCCGTGATGCTCCCGCCGTCCACGCGGAGTACGTCGAGGACCTGGTCCACCACCAGCCCGACGCGCTGGCCGTCCACGTCAACCACCATGAGCCGGGTGTCTTCCTTGAGTTCCGCCGGGAGGGAGAGCCGCTTGCGCAGATCCACTACCGGGACCACGACGCCGTCGAACTGCACCACGCCTTCGAGGTAATCGGGGGACTTCGGCAGTGCGTGCGGCGGCTCGTAGCGCAGGATCCGCTCGACCTGGAAGACGTTCAGGCCGAACTCCTGGGGGCCGACCCGGAAGCTCACGATCTGGATCTCATCACCGGTCGTCGTCATGCCGGGGCTCCGATGCCGCGAAGGCGTTCCGCGAGCGCGCTCAGGTCAAGGATCGGGATCGTATCGCTGGTCCGCCGCGCCAGTCCGATGGCCCACGGCAGCGAGGGAAGGCCCGCCGCGGGGAGCACCGGCCCGCGGACCACGGCGAAGACATCATCCACTTCGAGGGCGACGATGCGCCGGGCGGCCGCATCCCCGCTGCGGACCAGCACCAGGGCCGTCCCCCGTTCGACGGGACAGGCGGTCCCGGCGAGAAACGCGGCGAGATGGAGGATCGGCACCAGGCGGCCCCGCGCCTCGGTGACACCACGGAGCGCCGGTTCCTGCGTCGGCGCCGGAAGGACCGCTCCCGGTTCCCCGACTTCCACCACCTGCTCCACCGGGAGGCCGTAATGACGGCCACCGGCGGAGAGTTCGAGGTAGCGCCGCAATTGCTCGCTCATCCGCGCCGCATCCGTTCGAGTTCTTCCCGTATCCGCGGCCCGATCCCGCCGAGGGGGAGGATGTGCTCGGCGCCGCCAGCCTCCAGCGCCGCCTTCGGCATCCCGTAGATGGTGGCGCTCTCCCGGTCCTGCGCCAGGCCGACGCCCCCCGCATCACGGATCAGCTTCAACCCGGCGGCGCCGTCCCGCCCGAGCCCCGTGAGCACGACCCCGACGGTGCGGCGTCCGAACACCTCGGCGACTGATTCAAAGAGGGGATCAGCGGCCGGCCGGACTCCATGCTGCACCGGGTCCTGCCCCAGCACGATCCGTATCCCGTTTTCTCCCGCCGTGACCCGCATATGATAATCGCCCGGCGCGATGTACGCGGTATCGGCGAGGACCGGGGCCTGGTCTTCCGCCTCGACCACCTTGAAGCGGCTCTGCGTCGCCAGCCGTTCCGCCAGTGAGCGGGTGAACTTCGGCGGCATGTGCTGCACGATCAGCGCCGCCGCCCCGAGGCCGGGCTGCAGACTCGGCACCACCTCCGCCAGCGCCCGCGGTCCGCCGGTCGAGGCGGCGATGGCGATGCACCACTGGGCCCGCCCCGGCAGGGTGAAGACATCGGGCGAACTGGGCCGCTCCGGCCGCGGCGGCCGGGCCAGCGGCGAGACGCGGAGGATGTCGGCGACCGCCGCGGCCCGGAGGGCGCCGAGGAGCCGCGGCGCCAGGCGCCGGATCGCCTCGGTCGATCCATCGAGCTCCTTCGACACCAGCTCGACGGCGCCGAGTTCGAGGGCGCGGATGGCGGCGGCGGTGCCGGCACCGGCATAGGCGCTGACCACCACGATCGGCCGGGGCGATTCCGACATGATGTACCCGATGGCACCGAGTCCGTCGAGCTCGGGCATTTCGAGGTCCATCGTGATGAGATCGGGCACGTACTTGTGGAGCTTGCGGAGCGCATCCTGTCCGTCGCGGGCCGTCGCGGCGACGGTGAACTCCCCCGAGGCATCGATGATCTCGCTCAGTATCCGCCGGAAAAGGGCGCTGTCGTCCACCACCAGGACGGTGGGGAGCTCAGAGCGTGCGTTCGCCATCGGCCAGCGTCCGCACGATCACCACGCCGTCGGCCACCCGGAAGCGCACCGATCGGCCGATCCCGCCGCCGGTCGCCTCGGCGATGATGGGAATCCCCAAAGCCCCCAGCGCCTGACGGGTGGCCACGATGTTCCGTTCCCCCATCTGCACCGCCCCGGTCGGGCTCAGGCTCACGAACATGCTGGCGCCACCCACCAGGCGGGCGGTCATCCGCCGCGGTTCCGCGCCCAGACGCCGCATCTCTTCCAGCAGCGCGGGGACCGCCGTCTCGGGAAACTTGGCGGGATTGTCCACCCCCCGCGTCGCCAGCGACCGGGAGGGGAGCAGTACGTGCGCCATGCCACCGACCTTGGCCACGGCATCGTGGAGGATGATGGCGACGCAACTGCCGAGGCCAAGGGTGACGAGCTCGCTCGCCGCCTCACCGACTCGAAGCTGAGCGACCTTCACCACCATGCGCCCGTCCTCGCTCACGCCGCCCTCCGGAAGATCCGCTCGCGCACATCCACCAGATCCAGCCGCTCCCGCGCGGGACCGAAGAGGGTCTCCACTTTGCCGAGCAGGAGGAGGCCGCCGGGGGCCAGCGCGTCGGCGAAGCGGCGAAAGAGGCGCTCCTGGCCCTCGCGATCGAAATAGATGATGACGTTGCGGCAGGAGATCAGGTCGAACGCCGGCCCCGGCACCGGATCGAGGAAGAGATCAGCCCGCCGCACCTGCACCAGGCGCCGAAGCGCGGCGGTCACCTGACGCCCTCCCGCCGCCGGAAGTGTGTACTTCGCGGCCAGGGCGGGCGGCGTATCCAGGAACGCGGCGTCGGGATAGCAGGCCGCTTCAGCACGATCGAGCGAGATCCGGTCGATGTCGGTGGCGATGATGCCCGCCCGGTCGAGCCAGCTCCGTCGCGCCGAGCGCTCCGACTCCTCGGCCAGGAGCATCGCGATGGTGTAGGGCTCCTCGCCCGAGGAACATCCGGCGCTCCACACCCGCACCGCGCCTTCGCGGGCGTGCCAGAGCGAGGGCAGGAGATCCGCGGCCAGGCGATTCCAGGTCTCCGGATTCCGGTAGAACCGGGTGACATTGATGGTGAGCGCGTCCTTCAGCTTCTCGTACTCCGCCGGATCCTGATCCAGGCGCGCGTGATAGTCGGCGAATGTATGCACGCCGCAGGCCCGCATCCGGACCGCGATCCGGCGCCGGATGCATTTCTCCTTGTAGCCGTCGAGCGCGAGGCCAGCGGTCACCGAGATGGTGCGGGTGAGCGCGGCGAAGCCCTCTGGATCCTCCGCCGCCATCATCCGGCCGCCTCGGAGGAGAGAGAATCGAGATTGGTCCGGGCGAGTTGATGATTGGGATTCAACTGCAGCACCCGCTGCCAGTGGCCGCGCGCGCGCGCGACATCCCGCTGCCGGAAGGCGATATTGCCCAGCTTGAAGTAGAGATCGTCGCCCAGATCGGGGGCGAGCTTGGCGGCACGGAGATAGGCCTCGTCCGCCTCCTCGTACTTCCCGGTGCGGTAGAGGAGGTCGCCCAGGTTCTTGGAAAGCTGCGGCACCGACGGGTCCTCGGTCAGGGCCTCGCGCAGTTTCGCCTCGGCCCCGGCGAGATCGCCGGTGAACTCCAGGAGGACGGCGAGGTTGTTCCGCAGCACCGGATTGGCGGCGAAGGCGGCCGCGCCCTCTTCCGCAACGGTGATCGCCGCCTCCAGGTCGCTCTCCAGCGCGTGGGCCAGCGCCGCCGCCCAGTACCAGACCGCCGGCGGGGCCTTCTGGCCCCAGAGCTCGCGGGCCCGCTGCAGCCGGCCCGCCGCGACGCCGGACTCGCCCCGCTTGAGCGCCGCGATTCCCCACCCCAGCATCACCTTGGCGTCGTCGCGGGCCCGGATGACCGCCTCACCCATCGCGGTCTCCGCATCGGCGAGGCGCCCCATCCGCTCCAGGCCGTAGGCGAGATTCACCAGCGCCGCGGGGCGCGGGCCGCCGCGCTCGACGGCGATCCGCAGCGATTCCACCGCTTCGCCCCACTTGGCCTGCTTCAGGGCGATGAGCCCCACATAGAACGGCGCGCTCGCCTCCGACGGACGCAGGTCGGCCACGCGGCGGAACTCCCGCAGCGCCTCGTCGAGCATCCCGGTCTTGTAGAAGGCGATGCCGAGGTTCCGGTGCTCGTCGACTCGCGCGGCGCTGACGTTCGGCTCGACTGCGCCGGTCGAGGTCCCGACCCGGTGGGCAAAACCGGCGGTGATGAGGCCGTAGAGCGCCTTCCCCACCTCGAACTCGACCAGCCCGCTGTCCTCGACCAGCTGGTGGATGTCCCGCTCGCCGTTGACCAGCGGCAGTATCCGCTCCTGTTCCACCGAGAGCTGCACCTGCGAGGTCTTCAGATGTTCGTGATCGACCGAGAAGATCAGGTCGAAGGTCGGAATCTTCTTCTCGATCAGGCTCCATTCGTCAACCCGCCGCGCGCCTTCCAGCAGCAGCGACTCGGGATTGATCTTGACCAGGAAGTCCTGCCGCTCGGGCCGGACTCCCGCCTCGAAGTTGAAGGTCCCCGACACCCAGGTGAAGAGATAGTAGACCGCCTCCTCGATCTGGAGCCGGATGTACTCCTCGAGGTCGGTGCGCTTGATGGCGCCGCTGTTGACCAGGATCTCGCCCAGTTTCTGGTCCCGGAGCTCTTCCTGCAAGTCCACCGCTTCCTGAAGCTGATCCTGGGTGACCCGGCCGTTCTTCACCAGCAGGTCGCCCAGCCGGTCGCGGCGGTTCACGATGGACGCGTAGCAGATGCGCCCCTCATCGAAGTAGATGTAGCCGAAGTTCTGCCGGTCGGCGACGGCAAGGCAGCCGGTCTTCCGCCCCAAGGCCAGCAACTGGAGCACGTCCGGCAGGCTCGCCTCCTTGAGACTCCCCTTGATCGCCATCAGCGGAGGTCCTCAAGCAGCCGATCGGAGGCATCGGGCCAGTCCCACACCATCTTCTCCTGGCTTTTGATCCCGCCGCTCGTCGTCACCACGATGCCGCTCGACCGCCGCCCTCCGCTCTTGCGCGGTTGGCGCTCTCCCGCCCCCTCCAGCACCTCGCGCGCGAGCCCGGCGCTCGGCGCGGCCTGCTGCGCCTCCGCGGCCTGGAGCACCCGCTGGACCAACCCGAGCACCGCCCGCGGGGAATCGGCGGGACGCGCGGCGATGTACTGCGCCAGCTCCGGATCGGCCCGGCCGAGCCGCTCCACCAGCGAGCGTTCCACCACCCCGAGGCGCAGCTCGCGCTCCGGCGCATCGAGCGTGACGACGAGTCCGCCCTCCAGTCGGGAGAGCAGCCGCTCCTCGACTCCGGCGAGCCGCCGCAGCGGTGTCGCGCTGGTGAAGACGAGCTGACGCCCCTGCTCGATCAATTGATTGAAGAGCCAGAAGAGCTCCTCCTGGCTCCGGTCGCGGCCGGCCAGGAGATGAATGTCGTCGAGCAGGAGCGCGGTGACCCGCCGGTAGCGCGCGCGCCAGAGCGGCACCCGGTCCCGGTCGATCGCTTCGATGAGGTCTTCGGTGAAATCCTGGGTGCCGAGGCAGGCCACGATGGCACCGGGCGCCAGGGCGAGCGCATTCCCCACCGCCTGCAGCAGGTGGGTCTTGCCGAGCCCGCTCCCCGCGACGATCACCAACGGGTCGTACTTGGTCCCCGGCGCCGCGACGACGGCGCGGGCGGCGCTCAGGGCCACGCGATTGGAAGGCGCCTCATTGAAATCTTCCAGCCGCCAGAGCGGCGACGGTCCCGGCGGTGGCGTCGCACCCAGACGCGCCCGCTCCAGCAGCGCCTCGGCGGCGGCGAGATGATCGGGATCGCGGAAGACCGGTGACCCGGCCAGACTCGGATCAAGCTCCGCCGCTTCGTGTTCGATCCGCCGCAGCCGTTCGACATCGGCCATGAACCCGCGGAGCGTTGCCTCGGCGTCCGGCGGTGCATCCTGATCGAGCAGCGCGTTCAGGCGGGCGGTACGGTATCCCTCCCCTTCCCAGCGGAGGATCGCCTCGCCGACCCGGGCCCGCCACGCCTCGACCTGCTGCGACAACGTGACCGTCACTTCGGAGAGGAACGCGTCGAACTCCGCCGTCTCGAAGGCCGGGGCCGGTTCGGCGGGCGGCGCGTCCGCGGGAGCGGCGGCGACCGATACCGGTGTCGAGGGCCCTCCGCCCAGCACCACCTGCGCGCGCTCGGCGTCGATCGGCGTATCGCTCACCGATTGGAACGCGATCAGCCGGTTGAGCGCGCCGATCAGCTCGCGGACGTTGGCGGCCACCATCCCGGCCACGACCTCGACGACCCCGGGTTCGAATGTGACACCCCGCTCATCGCACTGGCGCCGCAGGATGGCGACCCGGGTCTCGAAGTCGGGGGCGCCGACGTCGATCACCAACCCGCCGGCAAAGCGCTGGATGAGCCGCTCGTCCAGCGCCTCGATCTCCGCCGGCGGCCGATCGCTCGACATCACGATCTGCCGCCCCGCCGAGCTCATCGTGTCGGTGAGCCGCAGGAGTTCGGCCTGCACCTCGCGCCGGTGGGTGAGGAACTGCACGTCGTCGATGAGCAGAAGGCGGGTGTCGGTGTAGCGATGGCGATAGGCGTCGCCCTGCCCCGCCGCAATCGCGGCCTGGTACGCCTCAACGAAGTCATCGAGGGTCAGATATTCGACGGTGATCTGGGGATCGACGGCGCGGGCCTGGTGGCCGACGGCCATCAGGAGGTGAGTCTTCCCCAGACCCGGCCCCCCGTAGATGAAGAGAGGGTTGTAGGCGCTCCCCGGCGACTCGGCGACCGCGCGCGCCGCCGTCACCGCGAGCCGGTTGGCCGCGCCGACGACGTAGCTGTCGAACCGGAACCGTGGATTCAGCTGGTCGGTCATCCGACGGGAGCGCTCTGCGCCAGGCGCTTGAGCACCAGCTCCGAGATCCCCTTCAGCGTCTCGAAGACCCCGCTGCCGTGGACCGCATCGGCGGCGAAGCTCTTCACATCGCGGAAGTTGAGCGCGTCGTCGAGCTCGGCCTGGCTCAGGATGAGCTCCGGCGGCAGGTCCTGCTTGTTGTACTGGAAGACCGTGGGAAACTGGCGGACGTCCACCCCCTGCTCCAGCAGGTTGGTTTGCAGGTTCTGCAGACTCTCGATGTTGTCCTCCAGACGGCGCCCCTGGCTGTCGGCCACGAAGACCACGCCGTCCGCCCCCTGCAGCACGAGCTTCCGGGTCGCGTTGTAGTAGACCTGACCCGGCACGGTGTAGAGCTGGAACCGGGTGGTGAAGCCGGAGATCTGCCCCAGCTCCAGCGGGAGGAAGTCGAAGAAGAGGGTGCGATCGGTCTGGGTCGCGAGCGACACCATCCGGCCGCGCCGCGTCTCCGGCACCCGGCCGTAGATGTAGTGCAGGTTGGTCGTCTTCCCCGACCGTCCCGGGCCGTAGTAGACAATCTTGCAGGTGATCTCGCGGGTCGTGAAATTGACGAGAGACATGGTGTCAGCGCCCGAAAAGGGTGCGCAAGCTCGCGTTGAGCTCGTGCTCGAAGTTCTCCGCCAGCACCGGAGCGGATGGCGGGGCCGCGGGAGCCGCGGCGACGAGGTCCTGCACCAGCTGCTCAAAGAAAAGCTGGATCAATCCGAGCGACGTGTCGGCCCCAAAGACGACCAGCCCGATCCACCGCCCCCGGGGGGTATCGAAGGGCGCCAGGAAATGCGACTGCTCCGGCCCCTGGTGCACCACCACGCCGAAGGGCGCCCACCCCAGCGTCCGCGCGATCTCCCCGGTCGAGGCGACGGTCGCCGCTCCGAGCGCCGCGGCGCCCATCACGTCCACCGCCCGCGCGAAGCCATGCTGCGCCACCACCTGCCCCGACGCGGTCATCAGCAGGACCAGCCGGGCCTGGGATTCGGCCAGAAAGGCCTCGACCGGCGCCACCACCCAGGGCTCGACCGCCCGCATCAGACCACCCGCTCCGCGGCGCGGAACATCTCCAGCCGGGCGAGGCCGGCATTCACCGTCCGCTCCGCCACCGCGACGATCAGCAGCTCCTCGCCGTGCGGCGCCACCAGCAACGTCCCCGCCGAGGCCTGCAGCTGCAGAAACCGGGGAGCGCCCCGCCCCGCCGCCTCGGTGGCCCGGCGGATCCTTCCGGTGAGGCTCGCGGCGAGCGCGGCGACGGCGCTCCCCTTGATCTCATCCATCAGCGACTCCGCCACGACCACGCCGTCCCCCGCGGCGACGACCATCGCTCCGCGGATCCCCGGAACCCGGGTGATCACCTCCAGTGCCTCCACCCAGGCGATCACGCGATCCCCTCCAGCCAAGCCCGCGCCGCTCCGGCCGCGCGCTCCGCCAGGACGTGCAACCGTCCCATCGGCACGCTCGCATCACGCATCAGGAGCAGCAGCGATTCGGAGTTGGCCGGGACCACCGCCCCATTCCCGCCAGGCGCTTCCATGATCACCGCTTCCCAGGTGCCGAGCCCCAGAAGCTTCACAGTCCGCTGCGCTTCACGCGAGACCCCCGCGAGGTGCGCGGCGACCACGTCGGCGACATCAGCACCGCTGGCGTCCCGCAGTCCACCGCCCAGACGCAGCCCCGCGGTATCCACCAGCAGCAACCCGTTCTCCGCCCCTTCCAGCCCCGCGAACACCGATGCCCGCACTGCGCTTGAGTCCACGTCGGCCACTGGTGCTGGTGCTACGTGCGGAGCGGATGCCGGGGGCGCCTCGGCACCGAGCTCGGCGCGGACCCGCGCCGCCGCCGCCTTGAGGCTCGGATCATCGGGGCTCTCCCCCAGCGCCGCCTCCAGATGGGTCAGGGCCTGGAGCTGGTCACCCGCCTTGTAATACAGGAAGCCCAGCCCCTTATGGGCCCCGGCGTGCTGGCTGTCGAGGCGCAGCGCCATGTCCCATTCGTCGAACGCCCGCTCGAAATCGGCCCGATCCACCAGGACGCGGGCAAAGAGATCGTGCGCGTCGGGAAGATGTGGGTACCGGCCCAGCCCGGTGATCGCCACCTTCTGCGCCGAGTCGAGCTGGCCCCGGCGGCGCAGCGCCTCCCCCAGCGGGAGAAAGACCAGGCTGGCGGGGTCGGCGGCGAGTTGCGCGGTGAGGGCCCGGATGTCGTCAGTCACGATTCCCCCGGAGGACGAGATCCAGCGCCCGCGCCGCCTCGCGCGCTCGCTCCACCTCCGCCGTCGTGGCCTGCTCTTCGGGCGGCAGATCAGAGAGCCGGGCCCACCGCTCCAGTTGATCGGCACCGTCCCGGAAGCGCCCCGCGGCGATCAGGCTCATTCCGAGCAGCCGATGGGCCGCCGCGGAGTTCGCCTCGTACTGTAAGGTACGTCGGAACGCCTCTCCGGCGTCGGCGCCGCGCCCGACAGCAAGCAGCGCCCGCCCCAAAACCAGATGGGCCATCGCCTCGTGGGGATGAGAGGCGACGACCTCCTGCGCCGAGAGGAGCGCCGCCGCTGCATCGCCGGAGGTCAGTCTATCCTCCGTCCGCGCGATCAGGATCGCGAGTTCCCGGCCTTGCCCCGCCACCGGCGCCCGGGTCGGCTGCTCGAGCTGAATGACACCGGCGCTCGCCAGACCGAACAGGGTCTTCGCCACGTCAAACTCCGATCGTCCCAGCGCCTCGGCCACGGCCCGGACATCCCGCTCGGCGTCCATCGCGGCGAGGACCTCCCACTCTTCGGGGAGCAGATCAAGGGTTCCCGAGTCCCCGAGGCCGCCGCCGGGTGCGAGCTTCGGGATGATGCCGAGATGGGGAATGCGCTGCTGTATCTGGGACCATTCGTCGATCCGCCGCGCCCCTTCCATCAGCAGGGCCTCGGTGGGGATCCGCACGTCGGCCTCGGTCGCACCGGCAGTCGGGCCCTCCTCGAAGGAGAAGTACCCTTCGGTCCAGCTCACCAGTTCGAAGACGACCTCTTCCACCTGCGCGCGAACCTGACGCGCGAGCTCGCGCCGCGACACGGCGCCGATGGCGACCAGGACCTCGCCGAGCCGGCGCGGATCACCGGCCTTCTGCATGTCACGCGCGCGGGTGATGTCCTCCGGCGTGATCTTTCCCGCCGAGAGTAGCACCGTTCCGAGCGGATGCGGATTCGACTTGATCTCGGCCGAGATCACTGCCCCGTGATCGAAGACGACAGTTCCGGCGTTCTGGCGCAGTTCGGAGGAGACTCGCAGGACTCCCGTCTTCCGGCTCAGGTCGAGCAGCTGGAAGACGTCGTGGATGCCGAGTTCCTTGAGGGGGCCCTCGATCGCCATCGTTAGCCCCCCCGCTGGGCAAAGATGTGCTGCAGGTCACGGGCGGAGCGCGCATTCTTCCGCGCCTGCTGGGCCAGCTCACCGGTGGGCTCCAGCTGGATCGTCCGCTCCCACGCCTGCACCGCTTCGGGATACCGGCGCAGCTGGGCCCACGCCTGACCCAGATGGAAATGCGCCTCGGCCCGCTCGGCGTCGAACTTGAGGAACCGGATGAACGCCTCGCTCCCGCGATCGGGCCGGCCATCCTCCAGCAGCGCGCGGCCGAGCAGCAGGAGCGCATCGAGTTCGTAGGGATCGGCTTCGAGCACCGGGATCAGGAGCTCGACCGCAGCGGCCGGTGATTCGAGGCGGCGCACCAAGTCGGCGAGCGCGAGCGTCGCATCGACGAAGGTCGGGAGAAGATCGAGCGCGCGTTCGTAGGCGGAGCGCGCATCCCGCAACCGGCCCTGCCGGTCCTCCAGTTGGCCGAGCCCGTACCAGACCTGGGCCAGAGAGCCGTCAAGTTCGAGTGCGGCGTGATAGGCGGCGATGGCGCCGGTCAGGTCCCCCAGACGGGTGGAGACCTCGGCCTGCAGCTGATGCAGGTCGGGGCGGCCGGGGGCGCGGGCCTGCGCGGCGCGTACGTATTCGAGGGCACCCGCCGCGTTTCCCACAGCGGAGCGGGCTCGCGCACCGGCGACCAGCGCCTCGACGTCCTGCGGCCGGGCGGCCACCAGCCCTTCGGCGAGCGGGACGGCCTCCGGTGCGCGGTCCATCGCGAGGAGGGCCCGGATCTCCCCGAGGCGCGCCTCCGGATCATTGAGATCCAGGGCGCGGGCCTCGCGGAAGCGCTCCAGCGCTTCACCGGGGAGGCCGCGGCGGCTGAACACCTCGCCGAGGAGGACGGCGGCGCGGGTCCGATCGGCACCGCGGCTGAGCGCGCGGTCGACCTCGGCGGCGGCGCGGTCGAGCAGTCCTTTGCTCACGTAATCGCGGACCAGCGCCAGCGGATCGTCTCCCGCGGTGGCTGCGGCCACCGGTGCGGCGGCGGGCGCCGGAACGGGCAGCGACGGTTCGAGTTCGGTGAAGAGCTGGTCGAGGAGTCGCTGATCGAAGTTGAAGTCGTCTCCGACCTCATCGGCAGTCACGTCGGCCGAAATCTCCGGTGCGATGGAGATGGTGGGGTCTTCGTACTGCAGGTCGATCGTGAGCGAATACTTCTGCGGCACGTAATACGCTTCCAGTTCGAGCGCGCGCTTGGTCTCCCGGAGCGCGCCGTCGAAGTCGCCGAGGTGGCTCAGCGTAAAGCTCAGGTTGTAGTGGGCCGCCGCGAGCAGCTCATCGGCCTCGACCGCGCGTGCGAACGCGTTCTTCGCGTCGGCGTAGCGCTTGAGTTCCACCAGGACCAGTCCGACGCCGTTCCACGCCACCGCGTTCTGCCCCTGGTCGGTGAGGACCTGCCGATATGCCTCGAGGGCGAGCTGGAAGCGGCGCTGCTGGAAGAGGAGGAGCGCGAGGTTGAGCCGCCCCGCCGCGAGCGCAGGCGCGGCGCGCAGCGCCTGCTGGAACGCCTCCTGCGCCCCCTCGACATCGGCCTGCTGGCTCCGCAGGACGCCGAGGTTGTTCCAGGCGAGGGCGTACTTCGGGTCGGTGGCGGTGGCGCGCGCGTAGCAGGACGCCGCGTCGTCCTGCCGCCCCGCCTGCTGCAGGCAGACCCCGCGCTCGTTCCAGAGCTTGGGAGAATCGGGGAAGTCCTGGACCAGCTGATCGTAGAGTTCGAGCGCGGCCGGGAGATCGCGTCGGATGAGGTGGACCTCGGCCATCGCCTGCAGGACCAGGCGCCGGTCTTCGCCGGTGTCGAGCGCCAGGCGGTATTCGCGCAGCGCCTCGACGTAGTACCCCTTCTGCCGGAAGGCGAGGCCCAGGTTGAAATGGGCGAGCACCCCCCCTTCGGCCACGGCGGGGCGGAGGGCCTCGAGGGTGTTGCGGCGCCGCTTGGCCTGGGCCTTCCGCTCTTCGAGGGAGAGGTTGGCCTGGGCGCGCCCGAGCGTCGGATTCAACGCAATCGCCTTCTTGGTGGCGGCGCGCGCCGCTTCGTGCTGGCCCATATCTCCCAGGACGAAGGCCAGGAGGTAGTGAGCGTCGGCGTTGTCGGGATTGAGGGCGACGGCACGCTGGAGGGCGGTGAGCGCCGGCTCGTTGAGGCCCCGGTTGTAGAGGGCCTCACCATAATAGAAGAGGGCGACAGAGCTTTCGGGGTCGAGATCGGCGGCGCGGCGGAACCATTCGGCCGCCCCGTCCATCCCGCCGCGGGCCTTTTCGGCCAGGCCGAGCTGGATCAGGGCGGGGACATCCCGGGGGGCGCGGGCGAGGAGGGCCTCGAACTCCTGGACCGCCTCGGCGTGCTGGCCGAGGGCGGCAAAGATACGGCCCAGCTCCCAGCGGGGCTCACGCTCGTCGGGGTGGCGGCGGAGCTGTTCGCGCAGCTCCGCCACTCGGCGGTCGTAGTACCCGGTATTCTGGTAGGCAATCGCGAGGTTGGCCTGGGCGACCCCCATCTTGGGATCGAGCTCCAGGGCGCGCTCGAATGCCGCGATCGCCTCCGGAACGAGCCCCTTCTGGTAATACAAAACGCCGAGGTTGTTGTGAGCCCCGGCGTCGGAGGGGTCGATCCGGCGCGCGAACGAGCGGAGGACCGCGAGGTCACGTTCCGACGGCGCGGGTCCGGTCATCGGTCCTCAGGTCAGGCGGATCGCGTCGAAGATGGCCCGGAGTGAGGCGAGGTCCGGGAGCAGCAGGAAATGGCCCTTCAACTGGATCGGCGAATCGAGGAATTGGAACTCCGTCTCGACGCAGAACACGTAGTCACGATCGTGGCCGAAATTGAGATAGGCGGTGGTGAGGACGGCGCCCGCCAGATCGACCACCAGGCTCGGCACCGACGGCAGGAGCATCATCCCCATGAAATCGCTGAGCGCGGTCATGTAGGCGCTGGAGAGGATGTTCCCCGCCTCCTTGATCCCCGACTGCTCCATCTCACCGAACTCCTGCGTGGTCCCGGCCTGGCGGCGGAGCAGGATGTCGCAGAGAGTGCGGGCGGAGGGGACCGGGAAGATCACCAGGGTGCGGCCGGTGAGATCCCCCAGCATATGCATCATCACCGCGGCGATCGCATCATCGGGGGAGCCGAGGAGATCGGCCACCTCTTCCAGGCGCAGCACGTTGACCCGCGGCACGCTGATCATGACGCGGCTGTTGGTCATCTGCCCCAGCGCAGTCGCGGCGTGGCCGGCCCCGATGTTGGCCACTTCGCGCAACGCATCGAGCTGGAGCGCCTGGAGGTCGCGCACGTCGTCCATGGGTCTCCCTAGACCAGCGCGGCCGCGTCGAGGATCAACGCGGGCACGCCATCACCGAGGATCGCGGCGCCGCTGAATATGGGCAGGGTGCCCCGCGGCGCCTCGAAAGGTTCGACCACGATCTCCTGCTGCCCCACCAGCGCATCCACCAGCACCGCCGTCCGCCGCTCCCCGACCTCGAGGATGATGCCGGGCCGCCGCCGCGGCGGCGGGCCCTCCACCACCCAGAGCACATCGCGCAGGGCGCGGGGCGGGATCACCCCGTCACCCACCACCAGCCCCTCCCCCGTCAGCGACCCCGC
>JBIOIC010000005.1:0-20984 GCA_044449625.1 Gemmatimonadales bacterium
CTCCGCGACAGGCGCCTCAGCGAATCCTCCGGCATCGTTGTCAGCCGTACCCAGCCGGGAGTCCTCTGGACCTTCAACGACTCCGGCAACCCCGCGGAGCTCTTCGCCACCGACACGGCGGGTGACGCACTTGGCCGGTGGTCCGTCACCGGTGCGGTGAACAACGACTGGGAGGCGATGACCCTCGGCCCCGGTCCGTGCGGCGGCGGAAGCTGTCTCTACATCGGTGACATCGGCGACAACAACTCCCGTCGCGCGGCGGTGACGATCTACCGAGTGAACGAACCACTGGTCCGGGCGACTGATACCACCCTGCGGGCATCGCCCGTTGTCGCAAGCCTCACCCTTCGGTATCCCGATGGTCCCCACGACGCCGAATCGCTCATCGCCGACTCGACCGGAGACCTCTTCATCATTACCAAGCCGCGGATCCGCTCCCCCGAGGTCTTTCGGATCCCGGCCACGGCCTGGGGCCGGCGCGATACGGTCGCCGCCCAATTGACGGACACCCTGCCACTTGACCCTCGTTCGGGGATCGAAATGTGGGTCACCGACGCCGCGCTCGCGCCCGATGGACGGACCGTGGCGGTCCGCACCTACGCCTACCTGTACCTCTTCCGCCTGGACACCGGTGGACGGCTGACACCGCTGTCGGCCGGTCCCGTCTGCCTCCTCGCCGGTTTCGGGGCCCAGGGAGAGGGGATCGGATGGCTGGGGCCGATGACCTTCGTCCTCAGCAGCGAGAAGTTCTTTCTGATGCCGGCGTCGGTGGCGGTGGTCCGATGCGGTGGGTAAAGCGCGTCGCCGTACTCGCGCTCGCGGCGGCGGCCCTGTTCTTGGTCGATCGCCGCTGGCAGACGGTGCCCGCGCATCGAGCGGAGTGGCTGTCGGCGGGTGATGTCGTGGTCCGCGTGGTCCGCGCCGGTCGGGGAGACACCACGATCGTCCTGTTACACGGATACATGGAGTCGCTGATCGCCTGGCGCCCACTGTTCGACCACTTTGCCCGGCGATATCGGGTCATCGCCCTCGACATCCCGGGATTCGGGCTCAGCGACAAGCCCGCCGGGCCTTACACATTGGCGGCGCAGGCCGCCCGGCTCTCCGGCTTCCTCGATCGCTGGACGACGGGGCCGGTCATCGTCGTGGGACACTCGATGGGGGGTGAGCTGGCGGCCGAGCTCGCGATCGCCCGTCCCGACCGGGTGGTGGCCGCGGTGCTGCTCGCTCCCGCCGGCTGGGGGCTCGCCGCACGACTCGACTCGTTGCGTCCAGGAACTGTCGCGCTGATCGGTTGGGCCGCCGCGGCTGCCGCGGTGACGGTCCTGCCGGTCCACGACCCCGCGTGGCTCACTGAGCCGCCCGATCACGCCACCTACGATCCATTGCAGGACCCCGCGTATCGTGCCGCCTCCTCGGCGGTGCTTCGACAGTTTGATTTCGGCGCGCTTCGTGACAGCACGGCGCGGCTCCGCCAGCCGGTCCTCCTGCTCTGGGGACGGGAAGATCCCACTATCCCCTTCGCCGTTGGCCGCCGTCTCGCGGCGGAGTTGCCTTGCGTACAATTTGTTCCGCTCTCGGCGATGCTGCACCGGCCGCACGAGAGCGATCCTGACACCGTCATCGCCCTGATGGACCCTTTCCTGAGGCACCCGAGATGCGGTTCCGCTCATCCCTGATTGCCGCGGCCTTTCTTTTTGCCCTCGCTCCCGTCGCGCGGGCCCAGACCCCCTCGCCAGCGGCCCGGATCGCCGCAGCCGCTGATGGCCGGGTACTGCAGGCCCACCTGACCTACCTGAGTGACGACCTGCTCGAGGGCCGAGCTCCCGCTACGCGCGGAGGAATACTGGCCGCCAAGTACATCGCGGCGCAGTTTGCGCGCCTCGGCCTTGAGCCCGCCGGGGACAGCGGCACCTGGTTTCACCACATCCCGGTGGTGACCCACACACCCGACCCGGTCCTGCGGGAGACCACCCCCAAGACGTGGCCGCTCGCCTACAAGACCGACTACATCGCCTGGTCGATGCGGAACGACACCCTGGTCCATTCCGCGAGCAATGTGGTCTTTGTCGGCTATGGCATCACCGCGCCCGAATGGAACTGGGATGACTACGCCGGCCTCGATGTGCGGGGCAAGATCGTGGTGACGCTGGTCAACGATCCCGGATTGCGCGATTCCTCGATCTTCAAGGGGAAGGTGCTCACCTACTACGGCCGGTGGACTTACAAGATCGAGGAAGCCGCGCGCCACGGCGCCGCCGGGATACTGATGGTGCATACGCCGGAGAGCGCGACGTACGGCTGGAGCACCGTCGTCGGTTCGTGGACCGGCCAGCAGGTCCGTCTGCAGGAATTACCCACATCGTTGCTGCTCGCCGGGTGGCTATCGGAGGAGGGCGCCCGGCACCTCTTCACCGATGGCGGCCAGGATCTGGACGCCCTGACCGCGAGTGCCTGGCATCGCGGGTTCAAGGCCGTGCCACTCGGGCTCACCCTTGATGCCACCGTACGCAGCGTCATCCACCATTCCGAGACGCTCAACGTGATCGCCCGGTGGCCCGGCCGCGGGCCCCACGCGAACGATGCGATCATCATCGGCGGCCACTACGACCACCTCGGCATCGGCCCCGCGGTCAACGGCGACTCGATCTACAACGGTGCCGAAGACAATGCCTCCGGAACGGCCGGCGTGCTGACCGCCGCGGAGGCCGTAGTGAAGAGCGAGGTCCACCTTCCCCGGTCACTCGTCTTCATCGCGTTCGGCGCTGAAGAATCCGGGCTCCTCGGCTCCCAGGCCTATGTGGGCCGTCCCACCATTGCGCTGCGGCATATCGCCGCGGTCCTGAATGTCGATGGCCTCAATGTGTACGGCCGGACCCGTGACATCTCAGCCCTCGGCACCGACATGTCCACCCTGGGCCGGACCTTCACGGCGGCCGCGCACGCCGAAGGGATCGAGGTCATCACCAACGAGGACGCGCTGATCAAGGGATTCGTCTTCCGGTCAGATCACTTCCCGTTCCTCAAGGCCGGCATTCCGGCCCTGAGCCTGCAGAGCGGAACCGACTACATCGGCCGTCCGGCGGGGTGGGGGAAGGAGCAACAGGACAAGTACAATACCGAGCGGTATCACCAACCCGCCGATGAGATGCTTCCCTGGTTCACGATGGACGGGGCGATCCAGCAAGTGCGGGTCATCCTGCGGACCGCCGTGGGGGTCGCGGAGGCCTCCGGGCAGCCCACTTGGCTCCCCGGATCGGAGTTCCGAGCCGCCGGGGAGAGACGGGTCCAATAGGGCCCGGCCCCGCCGGAAAGTCGCCAACAAGGGTCAGGCGCCAGCATTGCCGTAAGATGTTGCAGGACAATCGGATACGGTCTTTATTACGACTGGGTGCGAGGGGCCGATTGTCGCGCAGGTCTCGAACCCTTTATATTCGCGCCCGCTTTTCGGACCCCGGCACGCTGACGATCCCCCCGTCCAGGAGTGGCTCTGGAACTCCCGAATCATCACCGGATCCCGCTCAACTGGCTCCTGGAGCACGGCGGGGAGTCGATCCGTTATCGCACACTGCGGGAACTCGCGCCCGCCGGGTCCGTCGCCCCGGAACAATTGGACCCCGCACTGCTCGCCATCACCGAATCGAAGCCGGCCCTCGCGGTCACCAAGAAACAGAAGGACACGGGCGCCTGGGGTGGCAACATCATGGGCGTGGCGCCTTCACCCAAGGACGGCATCAAGGAACCCGGGACCGTGGCGCAGTACCGTCGCCTCCTGCAATTGGAATGGCCCCGCCAGACCAGGCCTTACCGGCTGGCGGAGCGGATCTTCTTCCGGCTGCTCTCGCGCGATGAAGACCCCGCGCTCTTCTTCGAGTACCAGAAATTGGCCGCGGCCGAGCCGATGGCCGAGCCGTGGGCGCGGGGCGTTATCCGGGAGGGATGCTGCGCCGGGCTGGCCGAAGCGGGGTACCTGGAGGACCCGCGGCTGCGCGGCGCCGCCCACAAGATCGCATCCGCCATTTCTCAATTCCTCCGGAGCCCGCTCGCGGAGAAGCCTTTCATCCGTGCCGGAACCCAGTCGATCCTGCATCCCGAGGCCTATCCGCCGAGTTGGTATTCCGTCGCCATGATGGCGGCGATGCCTAATCTGCAGCGGGAGCGGGCCGGGTTTACCGAACGTCTGGGCGCCTACCTGGCGCATCCGGCGCCCAAGAAGTCCTTCGTGGTACAGATCGGGAAGAAAGTCGCGCGGCCCACCCATCTCCTGCTGGGTGACCCGATCGAGGCCGACGGCAAGGGGCACCCCAAGGATCTGCCGCTCGCGCTCCATTATATCGAGCTGCTGGCCTGCATCGGCGCGTTGCAGTACGCTCCCGTCGCCACCAAGGTGCTCGCCCGGCTGATCAAGGATTGCGAAGAGAATGGCGTGTGGCATCCGAAGAATCTGCGATCCCAGCCCAAGCCGATCAACAAGATTGTCTACCACACCTTCCCGCTGGTGCCGGAAGGAAAGTCCCTGGAATCGAAGCAGGTCGACGTAACCTTTCGCCTGGCACTGATCGCCAAGGCGCTGGGATGGAACCTGGAATTCGTCTGACCGTTCGGCCGCAGCCACCGAGTCCGAGCGACGCCCCTTCGACCACCGCGGCCGAGGGGGCGTCGCTCTGTTGACAGGGGAGTAGCTGTTTCCCATACTACGTCATGCCTCCCACGATTGATCTCACGCCGTTCGGATACACGCCGACCGAAAGCAGGATGTACCTGACCTTGGTGCGCCACGGTCCCGGGACCGGTTACGCGCTTGCCCGCGCCGCCGGCCTGGCCCGGGCCAATGCCTACAGCGCCCTTGAAGGTCTGGTGGCCAAAGGGGCCGCCCGGGTGGAGGGGGACCGTCCCAAGCGGTACCGGCCGGAGGCACCATCGGCTCTGCTCGCCCGGCTGGCCAACGCGCAAGGCGAGGCGTTCGATCGCCTCGGCGCCGCCCTCTCAAATGGTGCGAGCGGCGCCGGACCAGCACTGGTCGAGTTCACCTCTGCGCGCGGGCTGCTGCAGCTGCTCTCGCGGGAGATTGCCCGGGCCACCGAGCGGGTGTGGCTCTGCGCGCCGGCTGAGGCGTATCCGATCCTAGCCCCGGCGCTCCGGCGCGCTGTCAGCCAGGTCCACAGCGTCGATCTGCGGTCAACCGCACCGGTCGAACTTGAGTTTGCCCCGGTGACGCCGGTTCCCGCGATCATCGACTGGCCCGGGGAGCCGATCATCTGCGTGGTGGACCACCGCTCCGCGGTCGTCGCGGGCCGCCATGGCGAGGCGGTGCAGGGCCACTGGAGTTCATCCGCGCCTTTCGTCGCGGGAGCCGCCGCGGCGTTCGAGCACCTGCGGGGGACGGCGTGACCGAGTCGCTCGATTCCGCGCTGGTGCGGCTCTCCCGCAACTACGTGGGGGAAGCTCCTACCCGCATCGCGGAACTCCGCAAGGACCTCGCGGCCTTTGAGGCGGGGGAGGTCGACGCGCTCGACTCTCTGAAGGTCCGGTTCCATCGGCTGGCGGGCTCGGGGGGCTCATATGGATTCCCCGCCATCAGCACCGCCGGTCGCCGCGCCGAGCAGTGGATCATCGAGCACCCGGGCGGCGGACCGGAGACCTACCCCGCGCTGCATACGGCCGTGGACGAAATTGCCGCCGCACTCGACCAAGCGGCGGACGGACTCGCCTCGACCGGCGAGGCCGATGCCACGCCCGCCCCGCGCATCGACTTCGCGTGGCACGCCCTCATTCTCGGGGCCTCACCCGAACGGGCCGCGATCCTTGCCGCACCGCTTGAGAGTGCGGGGTTCACCGTTCGGATCGGGCGTGGGGAGGCGGAGGGCCCCGATGACATTCCCGCGCACGCGCACCCCGACCTGGTGGTGGTGGTGCACGAGCCGGAAGGCCCCGATCCCTACCCGACGGCGACCGCGTGGAGCTCCCGCCGCCAACGCCGGCCGCGGGCGGTGGTGTTGGTCGACCTGACCCTCGAAAGGGATCGGCTCCGGGCCGCCATCGCGGGGGTCGACACCGTATTCCACGGAGCAACGGTCGAAGCGGAACTGCCCGGTTTCGCCCGGGCGCTGGCGCGGGTGGGCCAGCCGCCGGGAAGCGTTCTCCTCGTGGAGGACGACCCGGATTCGGCGCGGATGATCACGTCGGTGCTGGAGCAGGCGAATCTCCGGATCACGCGCTGCGCCGGGGTGCGCGAGGCCGAACAGTCCATCGACGGGATGTACCCGGACCTCTTTCTCCTCGACGTCGGGCTGCCCGATGGTGACGGGTTCACCCTGGCCCGTTACATCCGGCACGATGCCCGCTTTGCCCTCACGCCGGTGGTGTTCCTGACCGCGGCCAGCGGCCCCGAATCCCAGCTGGAAGCGTTGCGCGCCGGCGGCGATGACTTTCTGGCCAAGCCCGCCCATCCTCAGATCCTGACCCAGCTCGTCGTCAGCCGTATCGAACGGGGCCGCCGCATCCGCGAGCTGGCGCACCGGGATGGGCTCACCGGGCTGCTCAATCACGCCACGCTGATGGCGGAACTGGAACATGCCGCGGAGACCGGACACCGGCGCAAGGAGCCGTTCGCATTCGTGATGGTCGATCTCGATCACTTCAAGCGGATCAACGACCGCCACGGCCACCTCGCGGGAGACCAGGTTCTGGTCCACATCTCCCGGCTCCTGCAGCGGGTCGGCCGGGCCAGCGATCTCCTGGGCCGCTACGGCGGCGACGAATTCGGGCTCATCCTTCCGGGCAACGGCGTCGAGGGCGCGATGATCCTGGCGGAACGGACGCGCGCCGCCATGGCGGAAGACCCACCCCGCACCCCGAGCGGAAGCTCCATCGCGGTCCGCTTGAGCATGGGGATCGCCATCTTTCCAGAGGATGGCGAGCGGGCGAGCACCCTGGTCCAGGCGGCCGATCGGGCGCTTTACCAGGCCAAGCGGCGCGGCCGCAACCAGGTCATCCGCGCCCAGGACGTCGGCTGAGCGCCGGCTGGGGCCGATGACGCGGCGCGGACCGACCTCTCCCGATCTCCTGCTTGGCGCCGCGCGCCGGGAGTTTGCCGCGCATGGCTATGCCGGCGCGCGGACGGATGCGATCGCCCGCCGCGCCGGCGTCAACAAGCAACTTCTCCATTACTACTTCAGCACCAAGACCCGTCTCTATCAGGCGACTCTCGAGGCCGCGGCCGCCGAGCTGGCCGATCAGCTGACCCGCCTCCCCCTCGTCGGCCTCACCGCCGTCGAACGTCTCCGCCGCCTCCTGCGGGGCCAATTCGACCTCCTCGCCGAACGGGAGGAACTGACCCGGCTCCTGCTCCGCTCCGATGGCGACGGACGCTGGGTGGACACTGCCGTCACCCCGACCAGCTCTCTCCTCACCGAAGGCCAGGCCACCGGCTTCTTCCGTGATGACATCGACCCGCTGCAGCACGCACGACAGTCGCTCCTGCTGCACCTGGGCTATTTCGCGCTTCTCCCGGTGACTTCGACCTGGGGCGCCCGAGGCCAGTGGCGTGACCGCGCGACGGAACTGCTGGTGCGAGGGTGTACGTGGTAGGGAAGGAGAAGGGAGAAGGGAGAGAGACGGGGGATGGGAGAGAGAAAGGAGACGGGAGGAGGAGAAGAGGAGGGGAGGAAAGAGGAGAGGAGGAGAGAAGAAAAGGAAGTGAGCGGGCTCCCGGTCGAGATCTCGATCGGGAGCCCGCTTACCTCTCACCGCTCACTTCTCTCCACCGACCGTTCACTTCAGTCAGTGCGGGAAGACCTGGGACAGCGGAGTCACGTCCTGCGGGTTCTCGTTCCCGAAGAGCAGGCGCCCTTCGCGGAATGACGCGCCGCGGAGCGTGAGGGCAAGCACTTCACCCAGCTCCTGGACCGGCGAGACTTCGATCCGGTCACGTACTTCCTGAGGCAAGTCATCGAGATCGGCCACGTTCTCCTTCGGCACCACGATCCGTGTGATTCCCGACCGCACGGCGCCGAGGACCTTTTCCTTCAGGCCACCGATCGGCAGCACCCGTCCGGTGAGCGTGATCTCCCCGGTCATCGCGATATCGTGCCGAGCCGGCCGGTTGGAGAGTGCTGAGATCAGCGCGGTCGCCATGGTGACGCCGGCGGAGGGGCCGTCCTTCGGGATGGCGCCGGCCGGAACGTGGATGTGAACGTCGCGGTCGAACATCTCGTCCTTGATATGGAGCCCCGCCGCGTGCGAACGGGCGTAGGTCCAGGCCGCCCGCGCGGACTCCTTCATCACATCGCCCAGCTGGCCGGTGAGCACCAGCTCTCCCTTGCCGCGCATGGTGGACGCTTCGACGAACATGATATCGCCGCCGACCGGGGTGTAATACATCCCGGTCGCGACGCCCACCTGATCGGTGCGCGCGGCCCGCTCCGGATGCACCCGCGGACGTCCCAGGAGGTCGGAGACTTCGGTCTTGTCGACCGTCACGGCGGTGGCCTCCTTCGCGGCAATCTTCCGGGCCACCTTCCGGGCCAATTTGCCGAGTTCCCGTTCCAGCTGGCGCACGCCCGCTTCACGGGTATAGGCGGTGATGACTTCGTTGACGGCACTGTCGGTGAGCGCCAGCTGGTCCTTCGCCAGCCCGTGCTCGGCGAACTGGCGCGGAATGAGATATTGCCGCGCGATCGCCAGCTTCTCCCGCTCGGTGTAGCCGGTGAACTCGACCACTTCCATCCGGTCCAGCAGCGGCGCCGGGATGTTCTGGATGAAGTTCGCGGTGCAGATGAAGAGCACCTCGCTCAGGTCGAAAGGCACGCCCAGGTAATGGTCGGTGAAGCTGTCATTCTGCGCCGGGTCGAGTACTTCGAGCAGCGCGCTGGCCGGATCTCCCTGAAACGACACGCCGAGCTTGTCGACCTCATCGAGCAGGAAGACGGGGTTGCGGGTGCCGGCCTGCTTCATCCCCTGGATGATCCGCCCCGGCATCGCGCCGACGTAGGTGCGCCGGTGCCCGCGGATGTCGGCCTCGTCCCGGGCGCCGCCGAGTGAGATGCGGACGTACTTCCGCCCCATCGAACGGGCGATCGACTTGGCGACCGAGGTCTTGCCCACCCCAGGCGGCCCGACGAAGAGCAGGATCGGTCCCTTGGCACGCTTGTCGTCGTCGTTGCCGACCGCAGGCGGGACGGACGCGGGCGGCATGGGATCGGATGCGGGAGCGGCCTCCGCCGAAAGGGCCGGCGACTCCTTCGCGGTCTCAGCCTCGATGCGCGCCGCGGTCTCGCTTCGCAACTGCCGCACGGCGAGGAACTCAAGCACCCGGTCCTTCACGTCCTTCAGGGCGTAGTGATCCTCGTCGAGCACTCGCGACGCCTCGAACAGATCGAGATGCTCCTGGCTCCGCTCAGCCCAGGGAAGCTCCGCCACCGTCTCGAGATAGGTACGGATGACCTGTGACTCCATCGACTCGCGCCCGATACGGGCCAGCCGATTGAGTTCCCGGTCGACCTCCTTGCGGGCAAGCTCCGGCAGGGGAAGCGCGGCGAGCTTCTCGCGCAAGCCATCCACGTCGTCGCCATCATCGTCCTCACCCAGCTCCCGCCGGATGTGCTTCAGCTGCTCCCGGAGGAACATCTCCCGCTGGCGCTCGCCCAATTCCTCCTGGACCTGCGACTTGATGTCCTCCTGGGCCTCGAGCACGCCGACCTGGCGCTGCACGTGGACCAGCACCCGCCGCAGCCGCTCCTCGACCGAGAGAGTCTCCAGCAGCGCTTGGCGCTGGGCCGGGGCAATCTCGATGTAGCCGGCGACCAGATCGGCGAACTTGCCGGGCTCGGTCACGCCGGCCAGCACCTGCTGGACCACCTCATCGGGGAGACCCGACTTCTGCCCCAATTCGGCGGCCCGGGTACGGGCCTCTCGATACAGGGCGACGAACGCCGGATCTTCGGCGTTGAGAGGGGGCATCTCTTCGGCTTCGCGCACGACCGCCTGGAGGTAGCCGTCCTTCTCGACGACGTGCACCGCGATGCCGCGCCGCTCGCCGTTCAAGAGGAGCTGCATTCCCGACAGCCCACGCTGCAACTGGCCGATGCGCGCGATGGTCCCGATGGTGTAGAGATTATCGGGGGTGACGGATTCCGTATTCTCACGCTGGGAGACGGCAAAGACCAGGCGGCCGGGATCGGCCAGCGCGGCCTCGATGGCCTTGAGGGTGGCGGGACGGCCAGCCCCGATCGGCGCGGTAACGCCCGGAAAGAGCACGACTTCGCGCAGGGGCAGGACCGGAAGGGTCAAACGATCAGACATGGAGTTCTCCAGTGCAAGGGCCGCGGAGCGCGGACCGGGTAGTGCCGGAAGGAACGCACCCCGCGTGCCACCAGATCCCGGCTCTCACAGCCACCCGACCTGACGAAACGGCGCAGTTCCGGGTCACTTACTTTGCCGCGGCATGGGCGTTGCAGTCTCGAACGCCTGCGCTGTCAATTTGGCGTTGGAACTCTGCGACGACCAAAACGCCGCCGAACGGTTGCCCAGTATGTCGCGAGGAGCTAAATCTATACCGCTTATGACCCTGCCCCGATGACCGACGGCCAGCCACAACCCCTCGCTCAGCGCCTCTCCAAGGCCCTCGGCGCGACCTACACCGTCGAAGGCGAGATCGGTCGGGGTGGCATGGGCGTAGTCTACCGTGCCCGTGACGAGCGCCTGCAGCGCCGTGTCGCCATCAAGGTTCTTCCCCCCGAACTCGCTTTCCAGGATGACATCCGCGCCCGGTTCATGCGGGAGGCGCAGACCGCCGCCCGGCTTTCGCATCCGAACATCGTGCCGATCCACGATGTGGGCGCGAGCGATGACATCACCTACTTCACGATGGGCTACGTGGATGGCGAGTCATTGGGCGGCCGGATCAAGCGCCGAGGCCAACTTCCGGTCGAGGACGTGCGCCGGATCATGAAAGAGACTGCGGACGCGCTTTCCGCCGCCCACGCGATGTCGGTGATCCATCGGGACATCAAGCCCGACAACATCCTGCTCGATGGCACCCGGGCCCGGGTGATGGTGACCGACTTCGGGATCGCCAAGGCGCTCTCGGGAGGAACGGGCGCGACGCTCACCAGCGCCGGAGTGGCGATCGGCACGCCGAGCTATATGAGCCCGGAGCAGGCGGCGGGAGAGAAGGAGATCGACGGCCGCTCGGATCTCTACAGTCTGGGCATCGTGGCCTATCAGATGCTGACCGGTGAACTCCCCTTCACGGCACCGACCGTGGCCGGGATCCTGATGAAGCAGATCACCGAACCGGCGCCGATGGTGACCGACATCCGGCCCGACGTTCCGGAGGATCTGGCGCTCGCCGTCGCGCGCTGCCTGGAGAAGGACCCGGAAAATCGCTGGCCCACCGCCGATGCGCTTCGCCGCTCGCTGGAAAGCCGGGTCACGGGGAACTACCGCCCGACCGGCACCGGTTTCCACGCCACGGCGCGCCCGCAGCCGAACCGACCCGGGACCGGCGCGCGCCGCCCGCTGACCAACTCGCCCCGCGGGACCGCGGGAATGGCCCGGTCGGATATCCCGCGTTCACCGCGCGGATCGCAGCTTCCAGTCCGGGCTGATGTGCGGGCGCGCGAACACCGGCTGGACCGCTGGGGCTACGAGGACGACCGCGGGCGCGAGCGGGACAAGGGACTGATTCGCGACACCGGCGAACCGGAGATCGTCCAGCGGGTACGGCAGAAGTTCGCCAAGTGGGCGTCGTTGACGGGCGGTCTGCTGCTCATCAACATCGCGACCGGCATCAATCATCCGTGGTTCCTTTTCGGCGGCATCTGGTACGGCTGGAGCCTGATCAGCGATTATGGCAAGCTCTGGCACGCCGGCTACAGCTGGCGTGACGTCCTGCATCGTCCGCCGGCGCCCGACGCGATCGAAGCGCGCGGCACTCTCGCCGCCGGCGGCAAGCTGCCGCGCCAGCTCGCGGCACCCTCTCCGGCCGAGTTCGGAACCCGCTGGGCGCGGATGCAGCAGGCCCACGGGGATCGCGCGGCCGTCTTCAAGCTGCTCGACCGGCTCGCGCCCGCGGAACGGGAGATGCTCCCCGACGTGGTGGAGACGATCAACGGTCTGTACGGACGGGCCCAGGAACTGGGGCGGACGCTCCAGGCGATGGACACCGGCTTTGCCCCCGGTGATCGGACCCGGATCGAGAGCCGGATCGCGGTGCTCCAGAAGGAGCCGGCCGGGGAAGAGCACGATCGGCAGTTGGCGTTGCTTGAGCGTCAGAAATCGGCGTTGGGGGACATCGAGGGGCGGCGCGTCGAGATCGAAGGCCATTTCGAGAGCTGCGTGCTCGCCATCCAGAATGTCCGCTACGATCTGCTTCGGCTGCGCCAAGCGGGACTCGATGCCGTCGTGAACGACCTCACGCAGGCCACCCAGGCGGCCCGAGTGCTCTCCCGCGACGTGGACGCGGCGATCGCGGCCGCCGGGGAATTGCGCGAGGCGATGAAGTAGCCGGGAAACGGTGAGCGGTAAACGGTGCAAAGTGAACGGGGGGCTCCGATGACACGGAACCCCCCGTTGACCGTTCACAGTTCACTGTTTCCCTCCTAATACGCCGCCAGTTCTTCGCAGGCTTTGACGAGGTGCTCAACCTGCGGCAGGATGACGTCTTCCAGCTCCGGCGCGTAGGCCACGAAGGTATCGGTAGCGGCGATCCGCTTGACCGGCGCGTCGAGGAAGGGGAAGGTGATATCGGCAATGCGGGCCGCGATCTCGGCGCCATAGCCCCAGGAAAGGGAATCTTCGTAGGCGACGATGACCCTGTTCGTCTTCCGCACCGAGGCGTAGATCGTCTCCCAATCCACCGGGGAGAGACTGCGCAGATCGATGACCTCGACCTCGATCCCGTGCTTCTCTTCCACCTCCTTGGCCGCAACGATCGCCCGCTGTACGACCGCACCGTAGGTCACGACCGTCAGGTGCTTGCCGGGCCGCACGACCCGCGCCTTGCCGAAGGGGATCATGAAATTCGGGCCCGGATTGGGCGCCTTATTGTACGTCTGACGGTAGAGATGCTTGTGCTCCAGGAAGAGCACAGGGTCCTCACACCGGATGGCGGTGCGGAGGAGGCCGTTGGCGTCGAGGGCGGTACTGGGGCAGATCACGCGAAGTCCCGGAACCCCGGTGAAGACCGCGGCGCCGGTCTGCGAATGGTAGATGGAGCCGCCCTTCAGGTACCCGCCGTAGGTAACCCGCACGACGACCGGTGAGCTGAAGGCGTTGTTGGACCGCCAGCGCATCAGGGCGAGCTCGTTGCGCAACTGCTGGTAGGCCGGCCAGATGTAGTCGAAGAACTGGATCTCGACCACCGGCTTGAAGCCGCGGGTCGCGAGACCGATCGCCCGGCCGATGATGTTGGCTTCGGCCAGCGGCGAGTTATAGACCCGGTGGCCGCCATAGGCCCGCTGCAACCCCCAGGTCACCTTGAAGACCCCGCCCTTCCCCTTGACCTGCCCCAGGCTTTCTTCGCGGCTCGCATCGGCCACATCCTCGCCGAAGACCAAGATGCGCGGATCACGCGCCATCTCGTCTTTCATGCAGGAGTTGAGCAGATCGACCATCGTCGTCGGTTCGCCGGTGAACTTCGGATCTTCCTCCGTGTCGAAGCGATCCGAGCTGGGGTCCACATCGGGGGAGTAGACGAAGTTGTAGACGGTATCAGTGCCGGGCTGCGGCGCGGCCAGCGCGGTCTCGGCCGCGACGTTCACCTCTTCATCGACCTTCGCCTCGATGGCCTTCAACTCCGCCGCGGTCGCGATCCCCTCGCCGATCAGATACTTGGGAAACTTGACCAGCGGATCCTTCTTCGCCTCCGCCTCCCGCTCGGCCGTCGGACGATAGTGGACCTCATCGTCGGAGAGGGAGTGGCTGTACGGTCGGATCACGTGGGCGTGCACCAGCGCCGGGCCTTTGCGCTGCCGGGCGTAGTCCACGGCGCGGGTGAGGGTTTCGTAGGAGGCCACCACATCGCAGCCGTCGCATTCCTCGATGTAGAGGCCGGGGAAACCGGTCACCAGTTTCGAGATGCTGCCACCGGGGGTGTTCACTTCAACCGGCACCGAGATGGCGTAGCCGTTGTCTTCGACCACGAAGACGACAGGCAGCTTGAGGTTGCAGGCGCTGCTCAGTGCCTCCCAGAACTCACCCTCGCTCGTCGTGCCGTCGCCGGTCGAACAGAAAACGACCTCATCCTTCTTGACCATCTGATCGCGATCGGTGATGGCCGGATTCTGCTCCGCCCGCAACCACGCCTCGGCGCACCCGACCGCCTGGAGAAACTGGGTGCCGGTGGGACTCGAGGCGCTCACGATGTTGAGCTCCTTCGATCCCCAGTGCGAGGGCATCTGGCGACCGCCGGAGTTCGGATCGTCAGCGGCGGCCACCGCCGAGAGCAACTGGTCGGTCGCCGTCTGGCCGAGGCCGAGGCAGAGGGCGCGATCGCGATAGTAGGTGTAGAACCAGTCGTAGCCGGGGTGGAAGACCTTTGCCGCGGCGGCGAGGACCGCTTCGTGCCCCGCGCCGGAGATCTGGAAGAAGATCTTGTTCTGGCGCTTGAGCTGGATCTCCTTGTCGTCGAGGCGACGGGAAAGCAGCATCACGCGATAGATGTCGAGCAGGTCCGCCTTGGAGAGGTTCCGGGCGGCCTTGGTCTGGGATCGGGTGCGGGTGGCCATAAAGGGAAAATAGGCCTATGGGCGCGGGTGGGCCAGCAGGGCCGGAAGGTGCGTAGCGACCCTCATTGCTTCGCGCCCCGATACACGACCTTCCCGCCCACCACCGTCATGGCGACCCGTGCTGAAGGGAGCGCCTCCGGCCGGAGAGCAAAGAGATCCTTGTCGAGGATATCGAAGTCGGCCCATTTCCCCGGTGTCAGGGTGCCGCGATGCTGCTCGGTGAAGGTCGCGTAGGAGCCACCCCAGGTGTAGGCCCGAAGCGCATCGGCGAGAGACACCTTCTGCTCCGGGACCCAGCCGCCGGGGTTCTTCCCGTCGAGCGTGCGGCGGGTGACCGCGGCGAAGATGCCCTGGATCGGGTCGAGCGTGGCCACGGTCCAATCGGAACCGAAGGCGAGCACGGCGTGGGTATCGAGGAGGGTGCGGAACGGATAGGTGGACTTGATCCGTTCGGGCCCGATACGGTCCTGGATCCAGCGCCCATCATCGACGAGGTGGTCGGGCTGGACCGACGCGATGACGCCGAGTTGTCCGAAGCGGGGGATGTCCTGCGGTCGCAGGTGTTGCGCGTGCTCAATCCGGAAGCGGCGGTCGCGGGCGCCGTGGGCCCGGGAAACGCTGTCGTAGATGCCGAGGAGGATCGCGTTGGCTGAATCCCCGATGGCGTGGACGGCCACCTGCAAGTGGACTGAATCAGCGGCCCCGATCCACCGCGCCATATCGGCCGGAGTATTGCGCAGCAGACCCCGATAGCCGGCGGAATCGGAGTACGGCTGCGCAAAGAAGGCGGTACGGGAACCCGCCGACCCGTCCATGAACTGCTTGAGGCCGCCGATGCGGACCCAGTCATCGCCGGCGCCGGAGGCCGCCACGGTGTCGGCGACAGCATGCCAGTCGTTGAGCGGCAGGTAGAGCACGACCCGCATGGTGAGCCGCCCGGCGCGCTCAATGCGCCGGTAGCTCGCCAGGTCGGCAAAGGACGCAAACATATGCGCCGTGCCGGTCACGCCGAGCGACGCGGCGTACGCCAGCGCGCGCACCAGTGCGGAGTCGCGCGCCTCCGGGCTCGGATCCGGCACTACGGAATACACGAGGCGGAGCGCCTGATCCTTGAACATCCCGGTCGGTGCGCCGGTGCGGGGATCGTGGCCGATCTCCCCCCCCGGCGGCGCCGGCGTCGCGGCGGTGACCCCCGCGGCCCGCAACGCGGCGGCGTTGGCAAGCGCCTCATGTCCATCGAGCCGGTTGATGAACACCGGGTTGTCCGGAGTGACGGAGTCGATCCACTCGTGCCGGGGGAGGGGCTGGCCAGGCCAGAGGGTGTGATCCCAATCGCCGCCCACGATCCACTGGCCCTTGGGCTGCCGACGCGCGAAATCCCTCACTCGGCGAATGAACTCCGCCGGTGTCGCGGCGGTCCGCAGATCGAGCGAGGCCAGCTGGAAGCCGCCGTCGATGAAGTGGGTGTGGCTGTCCTGCAGTCCGGGCACGACGAGGCCGGATGCATAGACTACCTCGGTGCCGCGACCAACCGACCGCGCGATCGTCGCGCTGTCTCCCACCGCGAGGATCGAGTCCCCCGACACCGCCAAGGCGTGGGCCATCGGCGCGGTGGAATCACCTGTCCAGATCTTGCCGTACACCACGAGTGAGGCGGATGGGTGGCAGGCGGCCGCCCCCACGAGGCCCGCGACGATCAACCAACGAAGCGAACGGGACATCACGACACTCCTTGGACGGCGGTCAACGAAGTTTGGTGAGGCGCCGGAGGGCCTCGAGCTGTTCGAGCGCGGTGCCCGTGGCACCCGGCGGGGGAGGCCGCAGGGCCAGGACGTCACGCACATCGAGAAAGACCTCCATCATCAGCTGGTCGCGCTGGTAGGCGGAGTCGAGTTCTTCCATCCGCCGGGTGGCTCCCTCCGCTTTGGCGGCGGCGTACGAGCCCCGATAGATGGATTCAAGATTGTCGAGGATCTGGTCGCGGGGCCGCATAAAGAAGTCGGAGGCTCGAAGCTTGGGGGGTGACGAGGAAGCTAACCGGGGAGGCGGGACCCGGAAGGGTGTTGTGCCGGACCGCCGGCGGCGCCATTATGGGGCGACCTCGGACCCCAGGACACCAATGGCGAAGCTGATGAAGTTCTTCCTCCTCGTGCTCCTGATCGGCGGGCTTCTTGCCGCCGGATCGTATGGTGCGGGCTATCTCGCCCAGGGCAAGCTGGTCGGCGCCCAGCCCCTCGACCTCGGCGCCCAGCAGACCCGGTTCGCGACCGACGGGATCCCCGATCTCCCCGGCGCCCCGAAGGCGTGGGTCTTCAGCTACGGTCCGACCAAGATCCCGGGGATGCCGCAGGTGGAGATCTACGTCTCCCCCACCGGGTCGGTCCTCGGGACGAAGCCGAAAAACTTCGTCACCAAGCTCCAAGCCTACCGCGCCGCGCAGACGCCCGAGTGAGCGCACGGTTCCAATGACCCTTCGCGATGCCCAGTCCCGGGTGGACGCCTGGATTTCCCAATATGAGGAGGGATACTTCCACCCCCTCACGAACCTCGCTCGCCTGACCGAAGAGGTGGGAGAGTTGGCGCGCGAGGTGAACCATCGTTTCGGGCAGAAGACCAAGAAGAAGGATGAGGCCGACGGGGAGCTCGCGATGGAAATGGCAGACATCCTCTTCGTCATCATCTGCATGGCCAACCGCGAAGGGATCGACCTGCAGGACGCATTTGACCGGATGATGGCGAAAGTCGAACACCGGGACCACGATCGGTGGACCAAGAAGGCGTGACCTCGGACCGCTACTCCCACTCCTTCGGTTCGGCCTCGGTCTCCTCCAGCAACAGACGATAGCTGGCCACGCGGTCGGGATGAATCTTCCCCGCGTCCACGGCCTCCTGTATCCGGCACCCCGGCTCGGTCATATGGCGGCAGTCGGGAAAGCGGCACTGACCCAGCAGGGGCCGGAACTCCGGAAAGCACTCCGCCAGCCCACGCGGCTCGACCCCCCACAGCCCCACCTCGCTAAACCCCGGCGTGTCCACCAGGAATCCGCCCAGCGCGAGCGGCACCATCACCGCGCCCACGGTGGTCTGGCGCCCGCGCCGCGCCTTCTCGCTGATCGCACCGGTCCGCAGCGTCAGCCCCGGCTCGAGCGCGTTGAGCAGACTCGACTTGCCGGCGCCGGAAGGACCGGTCACCACGGAGACGCGCCCCGCGAGCAGTTCGCGCAGCGCCGGAAGGCCTTCACCGGTGCGGATGCTGGTGGGAAACGCCTCATAGCCCGCGGCGCGGTAGCGCGCGAGGAGCTCGGCCCCGGGAGCGAGGTCGGTCTTGTTCACCACCAGGGCGGCGGGGATCTCGTTCACTTCTGCGAGGACGAACAACCGGTCGAGGAGCGAAGGGATCGGCGCGGGATCGATGCTGGCGGTCACCACGATTACCCGATCGACGTTCGACACCACGGGACGAGTACCGCGGCCGAGGGGAATCCGGCGCTCGAGGATGTTGCGGCGGGGTTCGGTCCCGGCGATCCCGAAGAGCCCACCCTGCGGCTCCGGTTCGAGTTGGACACGATCGCCGACGATCACCTGCGGCGTGTCCCGTTTCATCTTGCCGCGGAGGATCGCGCGCACCTCTCCGGCGCCGGTGAGCACACGGTACTGGGAGCCGTCGCGCTCAAGCACGGTGCCGACGATGGTCACCACCCCTCCGGCCGCTGCGCGATCGCTTCGTCGAGGGCGGCCTTCACGTCGAAGAGCGAGAGCACCTTGATCCGCGCCTCCGCCTCTTCAACGGTCCGTCCCCACGCGAGATACTCGGTCTCGACGTGTCCGATGGGACGCTCACCGCCGCCGTCCCACCGAACGAAGACCAGCGCCGCGCCGAAGCGGCCCGCCGCGTCCGGCACGTCATCGACCCAGACCCCGACGGAGTAGGCCTGGCCGTCGCTGCCCCCGAAGGCCGCGGCGCGCCCGTGCTGGGCCATATAGCCGCCGAGCGTGAGTTCGCTCACCGGCCCGGAAGGGATTCCTTGATCACGTTGCCGAAGATGAAGGCGATGTTGGCGGGACGTTCGGCCAGCCGCCGCATCAGGTAGGGATACCACTGGGTGCCGAAGGGGATGTAGACCCGCAAGTTCCACCCCTCGGCCCGCAGCCGGTCCTGGAGGTCCCGTCGCACGCCGTAGAGCATCTGGAATTCGAAGCGATCGGGGGTGATCCCCTTCGCCCGGGCGAATTCCTTGGCGTGGGCGATGATCCGCTCATCGTGCGTGGCGAGACCGGGATAGTTCCCCTGGAGCATCAGCCGTTCCATCAGCTCGACGTACTGACGGTCCACGTCCTTCTTGGCCGGGAAGGCGATCTCGGCGGGCTCGAGGTAGGCGCCCTTGCAGAGCCTGACCCGGGCCTTGAGGGCGATCATCCGGTCGATGTCGATGGGAGAGCGGCGGAGCATCGCCTGGATCACTACCCCGCAGTGCGCCGCGTAATCAGCGTGGAGCTGGTCGGTGAAGAAGGCGAGGGTCCGGTCGGTATACGCCGACCCTTCCATATCCAGCCGCACGAAGGAACCGAGCGATCGGGCCCGATCGAGGATCTTCCGCATGTTGTCGCGGCAGACGTCGGGAGAGATGTCGAGCCCCATCTGGGTCAGCTTGACCGAGACGTTGGCCTCGACCTTTGACGTGGCGATCCGATCGAGCATTGCGAGGTATTCGTCGCGTGCCTGACCGGCCTCGGACGCCCGGGTGACGCTCTCGCCGAGGAGATCGAGAGACGCGGTGATCCCCTTGACGTTGAGTTCACGCACCGCACCGACGGCGGTGTCAACCGTCTCGCCGGCCACAAACCGGGAGGCGAACTTCTTCGCGAGACCGTTGCTACGGACGAAATTGAATATCCCCTGCCGCTGCGAGAGCCAGAAGAGGGTTGAGCGCATCATGGCGGACGATCCCTGGAGAACGGACGTGGAGGCGAAAACGCGCCCGCAACCTAGCGGCCGGGTCGGGCCCCGACAAGCCGACGGATCGGCCGCAATTGGTGTACGTTACGCCCTTCCCGATCTCATTCCCCCGACCCGATTCCGATGACCACCACCGGCGTTCTGGAGTTGTTCCCCGACGGCAACGGCGCCCTCCGTCTGCGCGAGCAGGGCTACCTCCCGGCTCCAACTGACGTGCGCGTCCCCGCACGGCTGGTGCGGGAGGCGGGGCTCCGCGCCGGCGATGAGGTGACGGGGGAGACCGGACGCGCCGAACGGGGACGAGCGCCGACACTCGGCACGGTCGCGACGGTCTTCGGGCGTCCGGCCGCCGAGATGCACGAGCGTCCCAAGTTCGAGCGGCTCACGGCGGTCCATCCGCGGGAACGGCTCCGGGTGGCGTGCGAGCGCCGGATCGGCGGCCAGCTCGACCTCACCGGCCGCGCGATCGACCTCATCGCGCCACTCGGCCGCGGCCAGCGCGCGACAGTGGTCGCCCCGGCCAAAGCGGGGAAGACGACGGTACTGACGGCGATCGCGGCGGGAATCCAGGTCAATCATCCCGAGTGCCAGCTCATCGTGCTGCTGGTGGATGAGCGCCCCGAGGAAGTGACGGAGATGGAATCGGCGGGGGTTGGCGAGGTCGTCGCCTCGAGCTTCGACTGCCCCGCCGATCAGCACGTGGCAATCGCCGAACTCACGATCGAGCGGGCGCGGCGCCGGGTCGAACTCGGCGAGCACGTCGTCATCGTGCTCGATTCGATTACCCGGCTGGCGCGGGCGTTTAATGCGGTGGAGACGAAGAGCGGCGGGCGGACAATGTCGGGAGGGATCGGCGCGGGGGCGCTGGAGCGGCCAAAGCGGCTGCTCGGAAGCGCCCGCGCCACGACCGACGCCGGTTCGCTCACGATCGTGGCCACGGCGCTGGTGGACACGGGGAGCAAGATGGATCAGGTGATCTTCGAGGAGTTCAAGGGGACGGGAAACAGCGAGATAACATTGAGCCGGGAACTCGCCGAGCGGAGACTCTACCCCGCCATCGATGTCACGGCGAGCAGCACCCGGCGGGAGGAGCTGCTGCTCTCGCCCCGGGAGCTGGAGATCACCCTGGCGCTCCGGCGCCAGATGGCGGGCCTGCAGCCGATCCCCGCGAGCCAGCAGTTCCTCGAGCTGTTGCGTCGCAACCGCGACGATGAGTCACTGGCCAAGGCGCTGGGGGTGGGAGGGAAGTAACGCGTGACGCGCTCCTAGTAGTAGGTCTTGCCCGCCTTCACCATCTC
>JBIOIC010000006.1:0-20764 GCA_044449625.1 Gemmatimonadales bacterium
GTGCCTGATAGTTGGCCCCGCGGGGGTCGAGGCTGGGATTGAGGAACGTCAACAACCGGCTCTGCTGGTAGGGATGGAGCGACTTCCACAGCGGCAGGGCGATGAAGCCCATCACCACGTTCAGCGCGCCGATGGTAATCCCCTCAAGCACGTAGGGGCGCCAGCGCCACAGGAGGATCGCCAGCAGGATGATCCAGGCGCCCCAGGTCCAGACGCTGAAGGCGAAGAGGAGGCTCAGGATCGGCGAGGCGAGCAGAAAGAGGAGCGAGAAGCGGGTGCCCGCCCAGAAGAGCATGGCGAAGAGGATTCCGATGAAGACGATGGCGCTGCCCAGATCGGGCTGCTTCAAGACGAGCAGCGCGGGGATCCCCGCAATGAGGCAGGGGGCGACGAGATCGCGCAGCGACCGGGGCTCATCCCGCTGATTCGACAGGAACCGGGCCAGCATCAGGATGGTCGCCAGCTTGGCGAACTCCGAGGGCTGTCCCAAGCTGAACCCGGCGATGCTGATCCAGCTCTTGCTGCTGGCCGCTGTTCCCTTCCCGGTGCCGATGACCAGTGTGAGCAGCAGGATCAGGAGCCCTCCGGCATAGACCGGGGCCGCCGCCCATTCCATCAGCCGGGGTGAGATGCGGAAGGTGGCCCATGCGGCGACTACGCCCACGCCGATCCAGAGCAGTTGGCGCTCCCACGCCCCGCTTGCGGGAGTGGGCACGTCGGTCACGCCGGCGCTGTAGAGGACCAGCAGTCCGTAGATGAGCAGCGCGCCCACCACGCCGAGGAGGGAGCGATCAAGCCCCAGCCGCCGGTTCATGGTCCCCCCACGGCGGAATCGACGGTGTCGGCCGCCTCGATCGAATCGAGTGGAATGGAATCGGGCATTGGCGGTCCACCGATGCTGCGCGGGGCCGAGTCGACCGGAGTCAGGATCTCAATCGGTCGCCGGGCATCATCCGCGCTCCCCAGGAGATAGCGCCGGATCACCCGGAAGACATAAGGGGCAACGCTCGATCCCTCTTCGGCGAACTCCATGATCGCCCCGACGACGACTTTCGGATGCTCGGCCGGCGCAAACCCTATGAACCAGCCGTGGTCCTTGCCGTGCGAGTTCTGCGCGGTACCGGTCTTGCCGGCGACCGCGAGGTCCGTCATCCGGCTGGCCGAAGCCGTGCCGGACTTGACCACCAGTTCCAGCGCCCGGCGCAGGCCCAGGAGCTGGTCGGCGGTCAGACCGAGGTTCCGGACCCCGTTCGAGGCCGGGCGCACCAGATACGGCGCCGTCGAGGTCCCGTTGCCCGCCAGCGCCGAGTAGAAGCGCATCATGTTCATCAACGTCTGGTCGTTCTCCCCCTGCCCGATGGCCAGGTTCAGTACCACGCCGTTGCTCCAGCCGCGGGGACCGTAGACCCGGTCGAAGTAGGCGGTCGAGGGCGGGTAGTACGGCCGCAACTCGCTGCCCAGGTCCACCCCGCTCTTGTCGCGAAAGCCGAGCAGGACGCCGTCCTTGAGGATCGGATCGAGACCGAGCTTCAACCCGAGCTGGTAGAAGTAGACGTCGCAGCTCTGGGCGATGGCCCCGGTCAGGTCCAGGTTCCCGTGACCTTCCCGCTTCCAGCACCGGAAGTAGCGGTCGCCATACTGTAGTCCACCGGTGCACGGCTGCGGCATCCGGGAGTTCAGGGTGACGATCCCGCGCCGGAGCGCCATCGTGGCGATGGCGAGCTTGAACGGGGAAGCGGGGGGATAGCGGGCCTGAATGGCGCGATCGAGGAGCGGCTTCGCCGGATCGCCATTGTACTGCTCCCAGCGTTCGTAGGAGATGCCGCCGATGAAGTCGTTGGGATTGTAGGTGGGCGCCGAATAGAGGGCGAGGATCTGGCCATCGGGCGTCATCGCGACCATTGCCCCGCGGACCCCCGCGGGCCAGAGACTGTCCACGAAACGCTGCAGCCCCAGGTCGATCGTCGTCTTCAGGTTGACCCCGCCGACGGGAGGGAGTGTCGGAGCCGCCCCCTCTTCCCGCACCAGGCGCCCCCGCGCATTGACCTCGATATACCGCATCCCCGGCGTCCCGCGGAGTGCGCTGTCATAGGCAAACTCAAGTCCCGCCCGCCCGACCAGCGTGCCAAGACTCACGTCGGCGTACCGCTTGGATCCGAGATCCGCCTCGGTCACCTCCGCCACATACCCCACCACGTGCGCCACCGCGTCGCTGTCCGGATAAAATCGCTTCGGCTCCGATTGGATGACGAGGCCCGGAAGAATGGATCGGCGCTCCTCCAGCTCCGCCACCTGCTCCGCCGACGCGTCGCGGATGATGAGTGCCGGCAGGAACGGCTCCTGCCCGAAGCGCCGAACCGCGTCCTCCATCCGGCCGCTGTCAACCGGAACAATCGACGTGAGCCGGTCGAGCGTGAGCTGAAATTGGCGGAGGTCAGGGGCCAGCAGCTTCACCGCGTAGCCCGGAACATTCTCTGCGATGACCCGGCCGTCCCGGTCCAGGATCAGGCCGCGAGGCGCCGTCAGCGGCACCGCCCGCAGGCGATTGTCCGCCGCCCGCAACGTGTAGCGCTGGTGTTCCAGTATCTGGGTATTGAAGAAGGTGGCGGCGAGCACCAGGAAAGCGCCCCGGAGGATCCAACGGGCCTGGTCCGCCCGGTTGGCCACTCGGGCGCTCGCGAAGGCCTTCATTCGTGGATGCGGATGTCGAGCCAGCCGCGCAGGACCACCAGCACCACCGTGCCGCAGACCGCCGTGGTCAGCGCCTGGAGGGTGGACCAGATCCCCGCCTGCACCAGCAGATCGAGACCGCCGGTCCCGCTGGCGACCAGCACGAGGAGGTTCCGGATCCAGGTACCGATGGCGAAGAATCCGGCGGTAACGACGAGGTTGTCGGCGAAGAAGACCGCCCGACCCCAGGAGGCCAGGTAGCCGATTACCGTATGGGCCAGCGCGCTCGCGCCGAAGCGCGCCGGCGTGAGCGCGTCCACCAGGAGGCCGGTGCAGAGCCCCACCACCGCCGCATCACCCGGACTGCTGCGCAGCGCGAAGAGCAGCACCGCCATCGCCAGGAAATCGGGCGCCGCGCGGGAGTCGCCGAAACGGGGACGGACGTAGAAGTGGAGCACCAGCAGCAGCAGGAAGACGAGCACCAACCGGGTACGCCCGTTGCGCGCGCTCATTGGGTACCGGCGGGATGGAAGGCCTCGCCCACGGGAGCCAGTGCCGGCTTCAGGATCAGCACGTGGGAGACGGCCCCGATGTTCACGGCGGGATGCACCAGATAGATCCGCTCCCACCCCAGTTGTTCACGGAGCACGCCGGCCACCTGGCCGATCGGGATTCCCCTCGGATACACGCCGCCAAGTCCCGACGAGAGCACCGGGGTCCCGACCGCCACACTGTCACCGTACGGTACCCCGCGCAATTCCAGCAGCGGATTGCTGCCCAGCGGAAGCTCCGCCGCCGCGATCATCCCCGACACGCTCCCGTCACCCGCTACGGCGCTGGCGCGGAACTCCGGATGGGCCCAGGTGAGTACGATGCTCGTTTTCGGTTCGACCGTCTGCACCACGCCGATCAGCCCTTCGGGGGTCACCACCGCATCGAAGGCCCGGACCCCCTTGTCCGCCCCCGCCCCGACGAGGAGGGTCCGGCCATCGGCGAGCTGCGGTTGGCGGAGGACTTCCGCCGCGATGAAAGGGGTCGTGAGGCGCTGGGACAGCGCGAGGAGCGCCCGCAGGCGTTCATTCTCGGCGCGGAGGGAGGGGATCGCCTGGGCGGCAAAGGCGGTGGAGTCCCGCTGCTCCTCGATCGCGTCGAAGCGCGCCTGGCTGGTGCGGCTCGCGATCGCTTCGCTCTGGAGCCAGAGGAAGGGGCGCAGGACGGTCGCGCGGATGGCGGAGCCGGCCGCCTCGCCCCAACTGGCGGGGCCGAGCAGGAAGCCGAGCGCAATGGTGACGCAGATGACGAAGAGGACGGTGTCCCGGCGGCCGGAGGAGCGGTCGGGCCCGAAGGGCGAGGGGCGGGCGAGGGCGCTCACGGAAGGATCAGGTGCAGCCTCGGCCGCGGGTCAGCTGGTGAGGACGTTGCGGAACTTCTCGAAGTCGTCGAGGATGCGGCCGGTGCCCCGGACGACGCAGGTGAGGGGATCCTCGTCCACGTGGATGGGGAGCCCGGTCTCCTGCTGCAGGAGGACGTCGAGCCCGCGGATGAGCGCCCCGCCGCCGGTCATGATGATTCCGCGATCGACAATGTCGCTGGCGAGCTCGGGCGGCGTGATCTCCAGCGCGCGCCGGACCGCATCGACGATCTGCTGGATCGGCTCCTGCACCGCCTCGCGGATTTCGCTGGAGTGGACCCGGACCGTCTTCGGGATGCCGGAGACGAGGTCGCGGCCCTTGACCTCCATCTCCCGCTCTTCCCCGGTCGGCGCGGCAGAGCCGATCTTGATCTTGATGAGTTCCGCCGTCGGCTCGCCGACGAGGAGATTGTAGTTCTTGCGCATGAATTGCACGATGGCCTGATCGAGCTCATCGCCGCCGGTTCGGATCGAGGTGTCGGAGACGATCCCCGAAAGCGCGATGACGGCGATCTCGGTGGTCCCGCCGCCGATGTCGATCACCATGTTTCCGGTCGGCGTCTCGACCGGGAGCCCGACCCCGATCGCGGCCGCCATCGGCTCGGCCACCATCAGCACCTGCTTGGCGCCGGCGGTCTCGGCCGAGTCGCGGACGGCGCGGCGCTCCACCTCGGTGATCCCCGAAGGCACGCAGACGATCACCTTCGGCTTCACCCGGAAGACGTGCTTGTCGATGATGGTCTTCAGGAAATACCGCAACATCTTCTCGGTGACATCGAAGTCGGCGATGACCCCGTCCTTGAGCGGCCGCACCGCGAGGATCCCGTCCGGCGTGCGGCCCAGCATCCGTTTCGCCTCAAGGCCGATCCCCTTGATCTTCCCGGTCGCCTTCTCGATCGCCACGACCGACGGTTCGTTCAACACGATCCCTTCACCCTTCACGTAAATGAGGGTGTTCGCGGTGCCGAGATCAACCGCGATCTCGTTCGCCGGAAGGAAGGAACCGAAATTGAACGACGAAAACTTCATCTACGGGCCGGGTAGGAGGCCGGAGGGACCATGGGACAGACTAAGGTAACGGGAGGCCGTAACTTCTGACAAGAGGCGGGGTTAGGTGAAAGGGACCAAGTCACAGGTCACCGGTCACAGGAGCGGGTCAGTCGCTCGATGACGCTCAGGGCAGATGGCATTCACCCCGCCCCGAGCTAAGCCCAGAGCCCCGGTGACCGGTGCCCTGTGACCTACTTCCCCGTGCTCCCGAACCCGCCGGTCCCCCGCCCCGTGGGCGGCAGCTCGGCCACCTCGCGGAAGAGGGCCCGCTCGACTTTGGCAAAGACCAGCTGCCCGATCCGCATTCCCCGCGTGACCTCGAACGGCTCCCGCCCCAGGTTGACCAGCGCGAGGCAGAGCTCGCCCCGATAGTCGCTGTCGATCGTCGCGGGGGTATTGGGCAGGGTGACGCCGTGTTTCCACGCCAGCCCCGAGCGGGGCCGGATCTGACACTCGTATCCCTCCGGAATGGCGATGGCAAACCCGGTCCGGAACAGCTTCCGCTCCAGGGGACCGAGCGCTCCGGCATCGGCGCTCACGATGTCGTACCCCGCCGACCCCGGGGTGGCCAGGGACGGCAGGGGAAGGTCAGCGCCATGCGGCAGGCGGGTAAATTGGATGTCGAGCACTAGGTCCGAGGCACGAGGTTCAAGGTTCGAGGTAAACAGTATTGCACGACGAGCGACCGTGAGTACGGCACGAGAGGCGAGGACTGGGCCCCTCGCACCTCGTGCCTCGGTCCTGCCTACAGTACCGACGCCACGTCGACCAGCGGCAATCCGAACGCTTCCGCCACACCGGGGTAGACCACCTTGCCTTCGACCACGTTCAGGCCGAGCGCGAGGGCGCGATCCTCGCGGCAGGCTTTCCGCCAGCCGTCGCGGGCCAGGCGGACGCCGTACTTGAGCGTCGCGTTGGTGAGGGCGAGGGTCGAGGTGCGCGGCACCCCGCCCGGCATGTTGGCGACCGCGTAGTGCAGTATCCCGTCCACGAAGTAGGTCGGATTCTCGTGGGTGGTCGGCTTGATGGTCTCAACACAGCCGCCCTGGTCCACCGCGACGTCCACGATGACCGAGGCCGGCTTCATCAACTTCAAATCCTCGCGCTTGACGAGGTGCGGCGCCTTGGCGCCGGGCAGCAGTACCGCGCCGACGACCAGGTCGGACCGGCGGATCGATTCGAGGATATTGTGGCGGTTCGAGAAGAGGGTGTCGACGTTGGCCGGCAGCACATCGGCCAGATACCGGAGCCGCTCCAGCGAGATGTCGAGGATGATGACCCGGGCCCCGAGTCCCGCCGCCATCTTGGCCGCGTTGATGCCGACGACGCCGCCCCCGATGATCGTCACCTCGGCGGGCGCCACGCCGGGGACGCCGCCCAGCAGGATCCCGCTCCCGCCGTGGTGCTTCTCGAGGTACTTGGCCCCCTCCTGCACCGCCATCCGCCCGGCCACTTCGGACATCGGCGTCAGAAGCGGCAGTTCGCCGGTGGGGAGCTGGACCGTCTCATAGGCCACGGCGATCGCGCCCGACTTGACGACCGCCTTGGTGAGCTCCTCGGCCGCGGCGAAGTGGAAGTAGGTGTAGATGACCTGCCCCTTCCGCATCCGGGGCCACTCCGAGGCGATCGGCTCCTTGACCTTCATGATCATGTCGGCCTTCTGCCACACTTCATCGGCGGTGGCGATGATCTTGGCGCCCGCCGCGACGTAGGCCTCGTCGGCAAAACCGCTCCCGATTCCGGCCCCCTGCTCCACCAGCACCGTATGACCGCCCGCCACGAGAGTCTCCGCCCCGGCCGGCACCAGCGCGACACGGTTCTCGTTGGTCTTGATCTCTTTCGGCACGCCGATCTGCATGGTCGTCTCTGGAATTGAAGGTTGTTCGTAGAGTTAACGGTGAACGGTCAACGGTGAATGGGCGAACAGCTGCCCCGCGTCGACTCGTACCCGTTCACTGTTCCCTGTTCACCGTTTACCGCTTTCCGGTCCCAGCCGCACCACGGTCTGCCGTTCGGGGGCAAAGAACTCCGTGGTCAGCGCCGCGACGCTCTCATCCGTGATGGCGTCCACTTCCGCCAGCAGTTCATCCATCGTCCGGTACCGGTCCCGCGCCAGGGTGACCGACGCGAGCCGATGCATCCGACTCCCGGGGCTCTCCAGGCCAAGCATGATCTGCCCCTTGAGCTGCTGCTTGCCATCGGCGATCTCGGCCGCGCTGAGCCCTTCCCGCGCCAGCAGGGCGTACTCCGCCCGGATCGCCTCGACCGCCCGATCGGCGGTGGCCGGCTGGGTGCCGACGTAGGTCCCGACAAATCCCGCCGACTGATAGAGCTGCTGGAAGGCGTAGACCGCATAGGCCAGCCCCAGTTCCTCCCGCACCCGCTGGAAGAGCCGGCTCGACATCCCGCCGCCGAAGACGTTGGTGATCAGCGAAAGGGTCAGCCGCCGGGGATCGCGCACCGGGAAGGTATCGGTACCGAAGACGATGTGGGTCTGGGCCGTGTCGCGGGAGTGGCGCTGCTCCACCCCCCGCCGGGCCGGCGCGGGGCCGATCGCCGGTTGTCCCGCCGCCGCCGCCGGTTCGAGCCACCCTTCGTGCTCCAGGAGGCCGAGCAGCTGATCGTGGTCCAGGTGTCCGGCGGCGGCCACGACGACATTCCCGGGATAGTAGCCCCGGCCGTGCCGGGCGCGAAGCTCACCGGCCGTGAGCGAGGAGACGCTCTCGCGGGTGCCAAGGATGGAATAGCCGTAGGGATGCTCGGGATAGAGCGCCCGGGCGTGCAGGTCAAAGACGAGGTCGTCCGGCGTGTCGTCAACCATGTTGATCTCTTCGAGCACCACGTTGCGCTCAAGTTCGAGATCGCTCTCCCGGAGCAAGGGACGGCGGACCAGGTCGGTGAGGACGTCGACGGCGCGGGGGAGGTCGGCGTCGAGGACGTGGGCCTGGAAGTTCGTATGATCGCGGCTGGTGTAAGCGTCGAGGCTGCCGCCGCGGGCCTCCAGCTCGACGGCGAGTTGCCGGGCCGTGCGCCGCACCGTCCCCTTGAAGACGAGATGCTCGATCATGTGCGCCGCCCCCATCTGGGGACGGGGCTCGTGGGCGCTGGCGGACCGGACCCAGATCCCGATGGCAGCCGACCGCACCCCCGGCATCGCCTCGGTGAGGACGGTGAGGCCGTTGGGTGCGGTCGTTTGGGCAATCCCTGCTTCGAGCTGCCGGGTCTCCACGGCGCTACTCCTTCGGGATGAGCGCCTTCCGGGAGAGCTTCATCCGGCCCCGCTCATCGACCTCGAGGAGCTTGACCTTCACGATATCGCCCTTCTTGACGACGTCTTCGGTCTTCTCGACCCGGCCGTGCTGCAGCTCGCTGATGTGGAGCAGGCCCTCGACCCCGGGCATGATCTCGATGAAGGCACCGAAGGCGGTCGTGCTCTTGACCGGCCCTTCGTAGATCTTGCCGACCTCGGGCTCGGCCACGAGCGCCATCACCATCTCCTTGGCCTTCTGACCCGCCTCGCCGCCCACTGCGGCGATGGTGACGAGCCCGGAGTCCTCGATGGAGATCTTGGCGCCGGTGGTGTCCTGGATGCCGCGGATCGTCTTCCCCTTCGGCCCGATCACGTCGCCGATCTTGTCGGTCTTGATCTGGATCGTGATGATGCGCGGCGCGTGCGGGCTCAAGTCCGCCCGGTGGGTCGGCAGCGCCTTCTTCATCTCACCCAGGATGTGGAGCCGGCCCTTCTTGGCCTTCTCCAGCGCCTCGGCCAGGACCTTGAGATCAAGTCCGTCGATTTTGATGTCCATCTGGATCGACGTGATGCCGTGCTCGGTGCCGGCGACCTTGAAGTCCATGTCGCCGAGATGATCCTCGGCACCGAGGATGTCGGTCAGGATGGCAATCTTCTTGCCTTCCTTGATGAGCCCCATCGCCACGCCGGCGCAGGCGGCCTTCATCGGGACACCGGCATCCATCAGCGCCAGCGAACCGCCGCAGACCGTGGCCATCGAGCTCGAACCGTTGGACTCGAGGATCTCGGATACGACGCGCAGGGTATAGGGGAACTGGTCGTACGCCGGGAGGAGCGGCTGGAGCGCCCGCTCCGCCAATGCCCCGTGCCCGATCTCGCGGCGGCTGGTGCCGCGCAGCGGCTTGACCTCGCCGGTGCAGTAGGGCGGGAAGTTGTAGTGCAGCATGAACGATTTGGTGGTCTCCCCCGCCACGTCGATGCTGTCGATGCGCTGTTCGTCATCCTGGGTGCCGAGCGTCACGCTCACCAGCGCCTGGGTCTCACCCCGCTGGAACACGGCCGAGCCGTGGGTCCGCGGCAGGAAGGCGGGCGTGATCTCGATCGGCCGGATGGTGTCGAGGTCGCGGCCGTCGACCCGCTCGCCCTTGTCGATCACCTGGGCGCGGAGGACGGTGTACTCGATCTCTTCGAGGAGATTGCCCACCATGCGCCCCGCCTCGGGGAACTCGGCGGCGATCGTCGCGGCCACTTCGGACTTGACCTTCTTGACCTGGCTGTAGCGGGCGGCCTTTTCCTTGCCGTTGATCGCCTGCCCGATCGCCTTCTCGGCCAGCTCCTTGACCCGCTTGGCGAGGGCCGGCTCCGGCTCGTCCTTCTTCCACGCCATCTTCTCGATCTTGCCCTTGGTGGCCTTCTCGGTGATCGCGAGGAGATCCCGCAGCCCCTTCTGGGCCACCTTCAACGCCTCGAGCATCTCCGCTTCGGAGACTTCGAGCGCGCCGCCTTCGACCATCATGATGGAGTCGGCGGTGCCGGCCACCGTGAGGTCGATGGTGGAGACGTCGAGCTGCGCGAAGGTCGGATTCAAGATCCAGTTGCCCTCGACCTTGCCCACCCGCACCGCGGCGATGGGGCCGTTCCACGGAATGACCGAGCGGCTGAGCGCGACCGACGCGGCCGTCACGCCGAGAATGTCGGCGTCGTTCTCCTGGTCGGCGGAGAGGACGGTGACGAAGACCTGGACCTCGTTCTTGAACCCCTCGGGGAAGAGCGGCCGGATCGAGCGATCGATCCCGCGGGCGGCCAGGATCTCCTTGTCGGAGGGCCGACCCTCACGCTTGAGGAACCCGCCGGGGATCTTCCCCGCGGCGTAGGTCTTCTCGCGGTATTCCACCGTCAGGGGGAAGAACGGGAGGGAGGACTGATTGTTGGAGACGGTCACGGCGGCGAGGACCACAGTGTCGCCGAACTGCAACAGCGCGGAGCCGGCGGCCTGCTTGGCCAGTCGGCCAGTCTCGAGCTTGAACGGACGTCCGGCGAATTCGGTCTCAATACGTTGCACGGTCACAACCTTTGGGGAACGGAGCACATCAATAGCAGAGGGGCGCCCCATGTGCTCGTATGGGGCGCCCCTGCCGCGCGACGCGAACTAGTGACGGAGTCCCAGCTGGGCGACCAGGGCGCGATACGCCGGGAGGTCGGTCCGCTGGAGATAGGTGAGCAGACGCCGACGCTGCCCCACCATCTTGAGGAGCCCCCGGCGACCGTGATGGTCCTTCCGGTGGGTCTCGAAGTGGCCGCCGAGCGAATTGATCCGCTCGGTGAGGAGCGCTACCTGCACGGAGGCCGAACCGGTATCTTTGTCAGTCTGGCGGTGCCGGGCGATGACGCCCTGCTTATCGTACGTCATTCTCTGTCTGTCCTGTCCTGTGCGCGGTCCTGATCGTCTTGCGAATCGGTCGTAGCATTCAAAAGTAACATCCCCACAATAGCTTAGGCAACCCCCGGTGTCCGCTGTCGAAGCCCCATCCCCCGGTACCGTTCTCGGCGAATACACCCTCGCCGGCCTCCTCGGCCAAGGGGGCTTCGCCGCCGTTTGGGGGGCTCGCCGGGCCGATGGTAAGTCATTTGCCATCAAGATCTTGAAGCCCCGCTACGCCGGGGACGACAACTTCGAGCTCCGCTTCCGCCAGGAATCCCAGTTCGCCGCCGGGCTCGACCACCCCAACATCATCCATATCGAGGAGGTGGGTCGGGAAGGCCCCTGGGTCTTCTTCGCGATGGACCTCTTCCCCGATTCCCTCGCTGCACTCCTCGACCGGGAGAAGACCCTCCCCGAGCCCCGGCTCATCGAGATCGCGACCGAGGTGGCCGAGGCCCTTCAATTCGCCCACGGCCAAGGGGTGGTCCACCGCGACATCAAACCGGACAACATCCTCCTCGGCCCCGATGGCCGGGCGGTCGTGTCCGATTTCGGGATCGCGCGGGCGGTCAGCGGCTACGTCTCCGCCACCGGGGTCAACATGACCATCGGCACGCCGCACTATCTGAGCCCCGAACAGGCGCAGGGCCGCCCCCTCGACGGCCGGTCCGACATCTACTCCCTGGGAATCACGCTCTATCGCGCCGCCACCGGTGATCTCCCGTTCAAGTCGCGGGACTGGTACGAACTCGCGCGGATGCACGTGGAGGAGCCCCCCGATTCCCCCCGCGCCCGCCGTCCCGAGCTCTCCCGCCGGCTGGAACGGATCATCCTGCGCTGCCTCGCCAAGCACCCCGACGACCGGTACCCCTCGGCCGCCGAGCTGATCACCGACCTCGAAGCGATCCACTCCAAGACCAGGACCACGGAGAGCTTCCAGGTGCCGGGCTCGATGCTTCCGACGGTCTCGACGGTCATGCGTCGGCCGGAGACCGACCCGAAGAAGGACGGGAAGAAGTGGTGGAAGCCGTGGTAGCGGCGGTGACCGGTCAACGGTGAAAAGTGAACGGGGGCTCCAAGATCGATCGGAGCCCCCGTTGACTGTTCACTGTTAACGCCAGTGTCACCAGCCGAAGAGCCGCCGCACGTCATTCCAGTTCGCTACGAGCATCAGGAGGACGACGAGCGCGATCCCCACCAGCATCAGCCCCTCGCGCCACTTGAGCGGCATGGGACGGCGGAAGGCCGCTTCATAGACCAGGAAGAGGAGCTGGCCCCCATCCAGTACCGGAATCGGGAGGAGATTCAGCAGCGCCAGGTTGATCGAGATCAGACCGAGCACCGCCAGGAAGGGATCGAAGCCTATCTTGGCGCTTTCGGCGGCGATCTGACCGATCATGATCGGCCCGCCCAGTGACTTGGTGGAGATCTTCCGGGTGGCGAGACCCTGCACCGTGCGGATAATGGTGAGCGCCGCCTGCCCGGTGGACACGCTCCCGGCGATGATGGCGCCACCCAAGGTGTAGCGGGTGGAAACAAGATTGAGCGACTGCCCAATGCCGACCCGTCCGATGGTGTGCCCAGCCGTATCGAACCCTTCCGGGGTGACCTGCACCGTGCGCCGACCGGTCGTCCGGCCGATCTGAACGGCGAGCGCGCGTCCGGCGCTCCCCCGCAGGAGCTCCACCAGATCGTACCACTGGACGATCGGACGGCCGTCGACGGCGAGGATGGTATCGCCCCGTTCGATCCCCGCCTTGGCCGCGGGCCATCCCGGCTGCACCAGTCCGACGACCGCATCCTGCCACGGGGCGAGCGCAAAGGCCGCCGCGCTCCGTTGTTCCAGCGCCTCGGGCGGCACCCGCACGACCACGCTCAAGCTGTCATTCACCGTGAGGGCCACACTCGCGCCCGATGCCCCGATGAGGCCGCTGACGACATCATCCCAGGAATGCACCGCGCGTCCGTCCACCGCGGTCACCCGATCGCCGGGGCGGAAGCGGCCGAGCGCCTCGGCCCCGGCCGGGAGCGCGCTTGCCGTCACTCGGCCGATGCGCGTCTCCGGATCGACCTGGCGCCCATTCTTGGCGGCGAGAAAAACGAAAGCCGCCCAGGCGAAGAGGGCGTTCATCGTCACACCGGCGAGGGTGACAACCACCCGCTTCCAGACCGGACGATCCTCGTAGTAGCGTCCCGGTGGCACCGACGATTCCACCGCCCCCCCTTCGAGCGCACTGGTCGTCGCCTCCTCCTCCCGACTCGCCATCTTGACGTAGCCGCCGAGCGGGAGCCAGGAGATGCAGTACTCAGTGCCGCCCCGGGTAAAGCTCAGCGCCTTGATGGGGGAGCCGAGCCCCAGGGAGAAGCGGTGGACCCAGATCCCGGCCCACTTGGCGGCGACGAAGTGCCCCGCCTCGTGGATGAAGACGAGGATGCCGAGGACGACGAGCAGGCCGGCGACGGTGGTCAGGAAGCTCACGAGAGGGCCTTGGCGGAATAGGCACGCGCCCAGACATCGGCGGCGCGGATGGTCGGAAGATCGAAAGCGGGGGTGACGGGTTTCGCGCTCAAGGTCTCGTCGATCACCTCGGCGATGCGGCCGAAGGCGATGCGGCCCTCGAGAAAGGCGGCGACCGCCACTTCATTGGCCGCGTTGAAGACGGCGGGGGCCGTCCCCCCGGCGCGGCCGGCGGCGATCCCGGCCGTAAAGGCGCGAAAGACCCCGGTCCGGACCGGTTCGAAGGTGAGCGGCCCCGCCGCGACCGGATCGAAACGCCGGACTCCGGCATCGGCCAGGCGGGCCGGGTGGGTCAATGCGTACAGGATCGGAAGCTCCATCGACGGAAAGCCAAGCTGGGCGAGAACGCTGCCATCGGCGAACTCACAGAGTGCGTGGATCACGCTCTGCGGATGGACCACGACCTCGAGCGCGTCGTAGGGAAGCCTGAAGAGGAAGTGAGCTTCGATCACCTCCAGCGCCTTGTTGGCGAGCGTGGCGCTGTCCACCGTGATCTTGGCTCCCATCTTCCAGGTGGGATGCTTAAGCGCATCCTCCACCGAGGCCCGCGCCAGGCGATCGGGCGCCCAGTCCCGGAACGGTCCCCCCGAAGCGGTGAGGATCAGGCGCGCCAGCGACGGCTCCCGTCCCGTCACGCACTGCAGGACCGCGCTGTGTTCCGAATCGACCGGGATCACCTCTCCCCTGCCCCGCCGCGCCGCGTCGAGTACCAACGGCCCCGCCATCACCAAAGTTTCCTTGTTGGCGAGGGCGACCCGCTTTCCCGCCTCGAGCGCCGCGAGGGTCGCATCGAGCCCGGCGGAGCCGACCACCGCGTTCACCACGATATCGACATCGGGGCGGGTCGCCGCTTCCACCAGGCAGGCGGGGCCGTTCCGCAGGCCGTTGCTCCCCGCGCCCTGGGCGAGTCCGGCGAATGCCGGTTTCCACTCGGCGACCTGTTCCTCGAGCAGCGCCGCATTCCGCCCGCCGGTCAGGGCCACCAGGCGGAAATGATCCCGCTGGCGGCGCAGCACGTTGAGCGTGCTCACACCGATGGAGCCGGTCGAGCCGAGCAGGGCGACGCCGCGCATCAGAGCAGGCCGAAGGCGCGGTAGAGGAAGGCGGCGGCGGGAAGGACGAAGTAGAGGGAGTCGAAGCGGTCGAGCACCCCGCCGTGGCCGGGGATGAGGTCGCTCGAGTCCTTGACGCCGGCCTCACGTTTGAAGAGCGACTCGGCGAGATCCCCCGCCTGCCCGAGCACGGAGAGGACAACGGCGAAGAGCAGCGCCTGGGAAAGGGAGATCCCGAGATCGGCGGGACCGAGGGCGTATCGGAGATAGAACGGCGCCACCACCAGCGCACCGATCACACCCGCCACGCTTCCCGCCCAGGTCTTTCCCGGACTGATCACCGGCGCCAGCTTGGCGCCGCCGATCCACTTGCCGCCGAACATCGCCGCCGTGTCGCAGACCCAGGTGATGACGAGGGGGAACATCACCAGCGCGAGACCGGGGAGCGAAGCGCCCCCGAAGCGGCCGTGCCGGATCACCAGCAAGTAACAAGGGAGTCCGCCGGTATAGAGGACGCCGAAGAAGGTGACGGCGACCGCGGCGAGCGGGTGTTCCGAGGGCGCCCGGCGCCAGAGCGCGACGATGAGGAGGACGAGGAGCCCGAGGATGGTGAGATCGAGCGCGGCGTCGGCGGTCGAACCGACGAAGCCAAGCGCCAGGTAGACGAGAGGGGGGAGCGCCGCCGCCGCGGGAAGGCCGAGCCCGGAGATCGGCACGACGCCCTGGCGTCGGCTCAGGTCATAGAGCTCCCGGGTGCCGAGCACGGCGACGGCGGCGACCAGCGCCACCAGCGCCCAGCCCCCCCACCAGAGGATGACGCCGGCCACGGGAATGGCCACGACGGCGAAGGCGACTCGCCGGGACAGGTTGCTCATGTCAGACCGGGACGCGGCCGAAGCGCCGTTCGCGCCGCTGATATTCGAGGATCGCTTCGAAGAGGTGCTGGCGGGTGAAGTCCGGCCAGAGGACCGGCGTTACGTGGATCTCGGCGTAAGCGAGCTGCCAGAGGAGGAAGTTCGAGAGGCGCATCTCACCCGAGGTCCGGATGAGCAGGTCGGGGTCGGGCCAGCGGGCGGTGTAGAGATGACGGGCCACGGCAGATTCATCGATGTCGGCAGGATCGAGTTCTCCCCGGACCGCCTCTTCGGCCAGCAGCCGGGCGGCGCGGGTAATCTCGGCGCGCCCGCCGTAGGAGAGACAGACGTTGAGCGCGAGCTTCTCGCCACCGCTCGTCTCCTGCTCGATCCGATCGACCGCGCCGCGCGCCGAGGGCACCAGTCGCTCGAGGTCGCCGAGCATCCGGACTGCGACGCCGCTCTGCCGGAGCTCCGCCGCCTCTTTGGCGATGTACTCCTGGAGGAGGGACATCAACGCGTCGATCTCCTCGGCGGGGCGCTGCCAGTTCTCCTGGCTGAACGCGAAGAGGGTGAGCACCTCGACCCCCGCCGCCAGCGCGCCTTCCACCGCTTCCCGCACCGACTGCATTCCCGCGTGGTGGCCGAGGGGCCGGGGCAGCGAACGTCCCGTGGCCCAGCGGCCGTTGCCGTCCATGATGATCGCGACGTGGGCCGGAATGCCCCCGTTCAGGCGCAGGCGGGTCAGGAGGTCGTCGCTCATCGGATCAGACCTCCAGCAGCTCCTTCTCCTTGCCGGCGACGAGTTGATCGACCTGGCGCACGTGATCGTCCGTCAACTTCTGGATGTCCTTCTCCGCGCGCTTGATGTCGTCCTCGGGCAGGCCCTGGAGCTTCTTGACCTTGGCGTGCGCCTCGCCGCGGGCGACGCGGACGGCCACCCGGCCCTCCTCGGCCAGCTTGTGCACCACGCGGACCAGCTCCTTGCGCCGCTCCTCGGTCAGCTGCGGCAGCGGGACGCGGATGATGGCGCCCTGCACCGCCGGGTTCAATCCGAGGCCCGAGTCCCGGAGCGCCTTTTCGATCGCCTGAGTGAGGCCCTTGTCGAACGGCTGCACGGTGAGCAGCCGGGGCTCCGGGGCGGAGACCATCGCCACCTGGTTCAGGGGAACGAGGGTGCCGTAGGCGTCGACCCGAACGATGTCGAGGAGGGAGGGAGACGCCTTGCCGCTGCGGATGCCGGAGAGTTCCCGCTTGACGCTGTCGATCGCACGGGTCATCGCGTCACGAGCCTGCTTGCTGATCTCGGGAATGGTGCTCATCGGACGAGGGTCCCCAGGCGTTCACCCTTCAGGATCCGGGCAATGGCGCCAGGCTGGTTGATGTTGAAGACGACGATCGGGAGCGCATTGGCCTTGCAGAGGCCGAACGCATTGGCGTCCATGACCTCGTAATTGTTCACGATCGCGTCCTGGTAGGTCAGCTCGGGGATGAACTTGGCCGAGGGGTCCTTGCGGGGATCCTTGGTGTAGATGCCGTCCACGTTGGTGCCCTTGAGGATCACCTGGGCATCGACCTCCAGGGCACGCAGTACCGCCGCGGTGTCGGTGGAGAAGAAGGGGTTGCCGGTGCCGCCGGCAAAGAGCACCAGCCGGCCTTTTTCCTGGTGCCGCTGGGCCCGGCGCCGGATGTACGGCTCGGCCAGCGACTCCATCCGGATGGCGGTCATGACCCGGGTGTCGACGCCCTTCTTCTCCAGGACATCCTGGATGGCGAGCGCATTGATGACCGTCGCCAGCATCCCCATATAGTCGGCGGAGACGCGGTCCAGTCCTTCGCGGCTGGCGGTGGCTCCCCGGATGATATTCCCGCCGCCCACCACCAGCGCCAACCGTACGCCGAGGGAGTGGACCTCCTTGATGGCGTCGGCGAGGGCGCCGACCACATGGAAGTCGAGGCCCTGGGCCTTTTCCCCGGCGAGCGCCTCGCCGGAGACCTTGAGCAGCGCGCTCTGGTAGGCGAGCGCCATCAGGCCGCGTCCCCGATGCGGAACCGGGCGAAGCGGACAACCTTGGCGCCGGGCACGCCCTTGAGGAGTTCCCCCACCGTCTTCGACTCATCCTTCACGAAGGGCTGCTCGACCAGCGAGCGCTCCTGGGAAAACTTCTTGAGCTTCCCCTCCACGATCTTGGCCCGGATGTTCTCCGGCTTCCCTTCCGCCGCCACCTGCTCTTCGGCGATGCGGCGCTCCCGTTCCATCACCTCGGCCGGGATGTCGGCGACGGTGATCCCGACCGGATCGGCCGAGGCGACGTGCAAGGCGATGTCCCGCGCGAGAGCGAGGGCCGCGTCGCCGGTGGCGCCATCGAGCTCGACCAGCACGCCGACCTGGTGGTTGTGATGGAGATACCAGCCGACCGTGCCGCCCGTGGGACGGAAGTGGGCCAGCCGCTTGACCGCCAGCGCTTCACCGATGACCCCGGCGACCTCCTTGACCCGGACGTCGACGGTGGACCCCTCAAAGGGGGCCGCGAGCAGCGGGCCGTCGGCGCCGAGGGCGTGCACGCCGGCCGGCGCCGTGGCCGCAAAGGCCAGGAGCTGGAGGCCGAGCTTCTGGAACCCCTCGGTGCGGGCGACGAAGTCGGTCTCGCAATTGAGTTCGACCATCGTGGCGAAATCGCCGTCCTCGGCGCCGTTCAGGAAGATCAGCCCCTGCATGGCGTCGCGGCCGGCGCGCTTCTCCGCCTTCGCGATCCCCTTCTTGCGAAGGTACTCGGCGGCCTGGTCCATGTCGCCACCGGTCTCCTCGAGGGCCTTCTTGCAATCCATCATCCCCGCGCCGGTCCGGGCGCGGAGTTCACTGACATCCTTGGGTGCGATCGTCTTGGTGGTCATGTCACGTCACGCTAAGGGTGGATAGACGAGCCGCCGCTTCGGGCCGGGAACGGACCACGAGCGGCGGCGAGTACTGCCGGGCGAACCGATCGCCCGCTTACGCGTCGCCGTCGGTACCGGAGGCGGCCACTTCGCCTTCGGGAGCGTCGGTCTTCAGCCGGGCCGCGATCGCCTCCGGCTTCGGCCGGCGCTTGCGGCGGGGGCGGCGCTTGCGGCGCTCGCTGTCGGCATCGCCTTCGGTGCCGGCGTCGGTGCTGTAGGTCTCCGCTTCGCCGTCTTCGACCACTTCGCGCAGCGGCATCTGGGCTCGGCCTTCGCGGATGACATCCGCGAGCGCACCCGAGATCAACGAGACCGCACGAATGGCATCATCGTTGCCCGGGATCGGGACGGTGATGACATCGGGATCGGCGTTCGTATCGACGATCGCCACGACCGGGATCCCCAGCTTGTTGGCCTCGGAGATCGCAATCTTCTCCTTCTTGGCGTCAACGATGAACAGAACCCCCGGCAGCCGGGCCATGTTCTTGATCCCCTCGAGGTTGCGCGACAGCTTCAGGCGCTCACGCTCGAAGAGCAGTTGTTCTTTCTTGGTATAGTGCTCGAACTCCCCGTCGGTCACCCCCTGCTCCAGCTCCCGGAGGCGCTTCAACTGCTTCTTGACCGTCTGGAAGTTGGTGAGCGTACCGCCCAGCCACCGCTCGGTCACGTAGAACGAGCCGCAGTTGATGGCCTCGGCCTGCACGACGCCCTTGAGCTGCTTCTTGGTGCAGACGAACAGCACACCCTCGCCCTTGAGCACCACGCTCTTGAGCAGCTCCTGGCCCTGCTGGATCTGACGGAGGGTCTTCTGGAGATCGATGATGTAGATCCCGGAGCGCTCGGCGAAGATGAACCGGCGCATCTTGGGATTCCACCGGCGCGTCTGGTGTCCGAAGTGGACACCGGCCTCGAGGAGGTCCTGCAACTGGGGCTGAGCCATCCGAGATTCCTGATCCTTCGTTGGGGGTTTGGCGTCCACCGCGTTCATCTCCAAGGCTGACCTCGCGTCATGCGCGGGGCACCCGGCCCGGGATCCGGCGGTGTGCGAATTGGAGGCGCCCAAAGTGGCGCCCCGATACGACGGTTACCGCTTGCTGAACTGGAACCGCTTCCGGGCGCCCGGCTGGCCCGGCTTCTTCCGCTCGACTTCACGCGGATCGCGGGTCATGAGGCCCGCCACCCGGAGCTTGGCCCGGTGCATCGGGTCGGCTTCGACCAGCGCCCGCGCAATCCCGAGGCGGAGCGCGCCCGCCTGGCCCGACTGTCCGCCGCCATCCACATGGGCCTTCACATCGAAGGCGCCGAGGGTATCGGTGGCGGTAAACGACTGCTGGATGTGCTGAACCAGCGACGGCCGGGGGAAGTAATCGCCGAGGGTCCGGCCATTCACGTCCCACTTGCCGGTCCCCGGCGTCAGGTACACGCGGGCAACACTGCTCTTGCGGCGGCCGATGGCCTGCCAGCGGAACTCGGGCTTCCCGGTCATGCGGTCACCTTCTTCTTCTTCGGGGTCGGAGCGACCGAGGTCGCCACCGGCTGCTGCGCCTGGTGGGGATGCTCCGCGCCACCGTAGACCTTGAGCTTGGTCCGGAGCTTCTGCTTGGCCAGCGAGTTCTTGGGCAACATCCCGAAGACCGCCTTCTCGATCACCCGTTCCGGGTGCTTCTCCAGGATGTTGCGGATCGGCGTGTGGCTCTCGTGCCCCATGTAACCGGTGTGCGAGAAGACCGTCTTATCGGTCAACTTGCGTCCGGTGAGCTTGATTTTCGAGGCATTCACCACGACGACGAAATCCCCGCCGTCCATGTGCGGCGTGAACGTCGGCTTGTGCTTGCCGCGGATCAGCTGAGCCACCCTGCTGGCCAGCCGTCCGAGCGGGACCCCGGTGGCATCCACGAGCAGCCACTGGTGCGACAGGTCCTTGGGTTTAGCGGAGAACGTCTGCATGACCTGCGCGAACCCCGAAGTAAAAGACAGAACTTGGAGACAGACTTGCAAGATAGCCGGGGACAACGGGTTGGGTCAAGGGTAGTGGGTCGGTGAAGCAGCGGCAAAGCTGGGTGGATGCAGGCCCGTCCCCGCTATCCCACTACCCCACTTCGCTACGACCCCACTGCCCCGCTATTCCGCAGCCCCGCTGGAAAGTTCAAATTCCACAAGCACTTGCCCCTTCTCGACCGCCTGGCCCTGACGGATGTGAACAGCCCGGACCACCGCCTCGGCCGGAGCACGGAGCTCGTTCTCCATCTTCATCGCCTCCAAGACAACCACCCCGGCGCCGAGCGTGACACGCTGCCCCACCTCGACCTGGACCCGGACCACGAGCCCCGGCATCGGAGCCTTGAGCACCGGCGGACCGGCCGGCTTCTGGCCGGCGCCGGTGAGCGAGCGGATGTGTCGGGTCCGCTCATCCACCACCTCAACCTCGAAGCGTTCACCCCAACGCTCCACCCGCCACTGCCCGCGCCCGACACTCTCGAGCAGCAGCGTGCACGACTCTTGATCGAGCAGCAGATGGCTGAGCGGGGTGCCGGGCAGGAGTGAGAGGTGCGCATCCAGCGTCTTCCCCTCCACGGTGGCCCGGCCCCCGTCGAGCTCGA
>JBIOIC010000007.1:0-20286 GCA_044449625.1 Gemmatimonadales bacterium
CCGTTCGTGGTATCCCATCGCGGTCATCTCGCAGCGCAGTAACTCAACCGGTGTGCCGTGCCGCGCGATCGAACGGTTGAGGTCGACCACCGCCACCCTGCCCCCAAGGGCTACGGCGCGGGCCAGATGGTAGAGGAACTCATACGGGTTGGCGATCTCGTGATACATGTGGGAAAGGAGCGCCACGTCCACTGAAGCCGGAGGGAGTTCGGGGTCCCCCGCCTCTCCCAGCACCAGCGTCACCCCGCGAAGTCCCTGCCGTTCGAGGCGGCCCTGGAGGCGGCTCAAGTAGATCGGCTCGATGTCTTCGGCGTAAATCGTCGAGCCCGTTCCCAGCCGCTCGGCCAGACGGACGGTGTAGTAACCGGAGCCGGCGCCGATGTCGGCGATCCGGACACCGCTCGTGAGGTGCATCAGGTCGAAGACCCGGCTCGCCTCCCCCTCCCGGTCCCGTACCGTCTCCGAGTTCCACGCCGGGCTCACGATCCGGGCGACCGGCCGGTCGGGAGCCGGGAACGGTTGCGGCGGCTGCCGAGGCCCCGCCTGAGCGGCCGCAACACCCGTCAGGGTCGCGCCGAGCACCGCCGTCAGCCAGATCCGCCGCCAGGACTCCGTCATCCACCCTCCCTTGCCCCCGGAGCGCCATCAACCGAGAATACCAGACCACCGATCCACCCCTACAAGGTCCCACCGATATGCCACGCGCGCAATTCCTCGGCACCGGTCTCGCGGTGCCCGATCGGATCGTGACCAATGACGATCTGTCGAAGTTGATGGACACCACCGATGAGTGGATCCGGACCCGGACGGGGATCCAGCAACGCCACTGGGCGGTTGAGGGGGAGACCGGCGTCTCCCTCGCCCGGAAGGCGGCCGAACAGGCCCTCGAGATGGCGGGCCTCAAGGCCGCCGACCTCGACGCCATCGTCTACGCCACCAGCACCCCCGACCACTTTGCGCCGGGCAACGGCGTCTACCTGCAGCGCGCCCTCGGCATCGGGACCATTCCCGCCATCGACATCCGGGCCCAATGCAGCGGATTCGTCTACAGCCTTGCCGTCGCCGATGCCTGGATCCAGACCGGGCTCTATCGCCACGTCCTCGTCGTGGGACAGGAGATCCAGTCCACGGGAATGGATGTGACCACCCGCGGGCGGAACACCGCCGTGATCTTCGCCGACGGAGCGGGTGCCGTCGTCCTCGGTCCGACCGACGATCCGGCGCGCGGGATCCTCGCCTTCGATCTCCATTCCGAAGGGAAGCACGCCGAGCAGCTCTGGGTCGACACACCGGGGTCGATGTATCACCCCCGGGTTTCAGCGTCACAGATCGAGGCGGGGACGCACTTCCTCTCGATGGACGGCAAGGAGGTCTTCCGCCACGCGGTGACCCGGATGCCGGAATCGGTGGGAGCGGTGCTCACGAAGGCGGGCCTGACCGTGGGCGATGTGAAGCTCCTGATCCCGCATCAGGCCAATCTGCGGATTTCCGAGATGGTGGCGAAGAGCCTCGGTCTCGCGGGGAGTCAGGTGTACAACAATATTGAGCGCTACGGGAACACCACCGCCGCCACGATCCCCATCGCGCTGGACGAGTGCGTGCGTTCCGGACGGATTGCCCGGGGGGACCTGGTCGTCTTCACGGCGTTCGGGTCGGGATTCACGTGGGGGAGTTGCGTGGTGAGATGGTGAGAGAGCTTAGAGCTAAGAGCTTAGAGTCTGGAGCTTGGACTCCAGTACCGAACTTGCCACCGGATGTTGGCTCTTAGCTCTAAGCTCTTAGCTCTCAGCTCTAGGCTCTTAGCTCCTCCCGAAACCTTCCCTTCGCTTGTTCCGTACTGAAACGCACCCAGCACCGAACTTGGACCGGATGTTGGCTCTAGGCTCTGAGCTCCTCTGGTTCCAGCCACAATTCACGCGGGGTCGGCCCTATGTTCGCGATTTTTCGTCTCATCCTGATCGCCGCGGCGGGCGTGGTTGGTTTCGCCCTGGCCCGGCGCTACGTCCGCACCCGTCTCCGGTTCGTGGACGCAATCCGTTCGCCGATCGCCCCCTGGGTGGCGGGGATCATCGCGGCGCTGGTTACCTATCCGCTCTCCTTCCTTCCGCTCGTCACCGCGGCCGCCACTCTGATCTTTGGCATCGGCACGGGATTCGGAACGGCGAGCGGGGTGAAGGCGCTGAAGCGGGGGGACTGACGGCGCGGACGCCGTAAGCGGTAAAAGGTGAGCGGTGAGCGGGCTCACGGCAGCGATTTGGTCCGCAGGCCCGCTCACCGCTTACCCCTTACCGCTCACCTTCCTACATTCCCTAGTATGTCCACCGACATCACCTGCGCCCGCTGCGGCCAGACCCGCGGCCGGATGGCGTTCAAGCCGTTCCAGAATGACTTCGGCCAGCAGCTCTACGACACCATCTGCGGCGTCTGCTGGGGTGAATGGTTGAAGCGCCAGCAGCAGCTGATCAACCACTATGGGCTGAACCTGCGTGAGGCCCCGGCGAAAGAACTCCTCATGACTAACCTGAAGGAGTTCCTACTGCAACAAGCGTGAGCGGTATCGCCCGCTTACCTCGCACCGCCCCCTACCAGCTCCGCCCCACCTTGAACACCACGTCGATCGCGGGACTGCTCGGGATGAGATCCTCGGTCATCCCCAGCCGCCATTCCGCGCCTTTCCGGCTGCGAAAAATGAAGCCGAAATCGAAGCTCAACTCCGGGTTCCCGAGGCTGGTGAAGCCGGTGCTGTGATAATAGGAGCTGTGGTAGTACAGATTGCCGAACATCGAGGACTCCCCCGCAAAATTCCAGCGCAGACCTGATGTCACAGCCGCGAAGCTGGTGTTCTGATACGCCCCCAGTGGCCCGCCGCTCTTGGGTGTCAGTCCTACGCTGAAACTCCCCTCATACCGCAGCCGTGGATGCAGCCTTCCCCGCCAGGTGTTGAGCAGATTCACCGAAACGGTCCCACGGCCGTAACCCGAAGCTCCGGTGGTGGTCGGGAGGGTCACTGACAGGACCGACTGGACCGCCGCGCTGTGGCGCAGCCCGATACCGAACCGAAGATCGCCAAGGGAGGGATCGAGCTGGCGCCGGGAGACGGTGTCGCCGTTGGGAAGCTCGATGTGGTATTCGAACTGGTTGCGGGGACGGAGCTGGCGCTCGGGGATCGGAATCCCGATAAGCCCGTGATACCAGTCGAGGAAACCATCCAGCACCCCGGCGTAGACCGAGCTGACCGGCGCGTCGGCCACGAAGAAGGTCCGGCGGCCGAGGTCGCGTTCCAGGTTCAGGTGCAGGGTCGACGCCTCGGCGTCGAGCAGATAGAGCCGGCCGTCGTAGGCGATGTCGTACTCGATCATATTGCCATAATCGAGTTCCGCGGCGAAGCGCCAGCCGGGATGTGGATCCCGGTACGGCTCGAAGTAGAGTCCGCTCCGGCTCACGGCAACCGGATTGATCGAGAAGTGCGCCGGGAGGCCGGAATCGCTCTGGGCGCAGAGACGCAGAGGCGCAGGGGCGCAGAGGACAGACAGCACGACCAGGAAAGCGGGGCGGCGCATCCTGGAAAGTAACGGGCCCCCGCGGATCTCCACGGGGGCCCGTTGTACGCGCCGAGCACCGGCTCAGTCGCGGGGTTCGTTCTGGACCTTGACCCGGTTCCTGTCCTCGACCTTGAACGGTTCCCGTCCCTGCCAGGTGGGCTGGCTCCAGTTGGCCTTCCCGGTCACGGTGACGTGCTTGTGGTCGCGCATCACGTCGAGGGTGACCGACTCACCGTCATCGTACGTCTGCAGGATGCCGAGCAGCTTGGAGACGCTGGTCGGCTTGCGGTCGCCGACGGTGAGGATGACATCTCCCGCCTTCAAGGCGAGCACCGCGGAATCGGGGACGCTCAGCACCAGGATCCCCTCGGTCACCCCGAAGTAGCGGCCGAGATCCGCGTTGACGGGGGCAAACTCCATGTCACCAAGGGCGGAGCCGACGCGGAAGAAGACCCGATCCCGCATCGTGGGCAGCATCATGTCGGGAACCATGTTCCCCATGAATGGCATTTCACCCGATTTGGGGACGTTGAACCCGTACTGGAAGGCGCCGCCCGGCGTGGGGCGGAACATGAATGGCATCCCGCTGTCACCCCTGACCGTAAAGCTCATCATTCCGTCTGCTTCCGATGCGACGAGCTGGACGGTCTTCCGATCCTTCCCGCGGCGAAACTCGACGGCGACCGTGTCGCCGGCCGAGAGCTGGCTGGCGAGGTCGAGGAGCTTGAGCCCCGGCTGCGAGCGCGGGGTATCCTCGTCGTCCCCCGAGCCGCTGGAGACGGCGGCGCGATCCACCAGCGAAGTGCCCTTGAGTCTGGTGATGATATCGCCCCCTTGAATCCCGGCCTTGGCCGCCGGTCCCCCGGGGGTGACGCTCTGCACCGTGGCGCCGATCGAATCATTCGGCCCCGGCCGCATGTCCACCATCACCCCGACCCGGCCGCGGCCGCTCACGGAAAAAGACATGACCGACGGCATCCGCTCGACCTGGACTCCGCCCCGTGGCGTGCGCTTGAGCGTGACAGTTCCGCGTCCAGACTGCGCCGCGGCCGGCGCCGATACCAGGACCGCGGCGGCGATCCCCAACAGGCATTGCTTCATCATCGGATTCTCCCGGGCCGTCAGAGGCCCACGTTGCTGGCACGGGTCAGGTGGACATCCACCAGGGCATCGAGCAGCCCCACCCGCTGGCGCCAAAGATCGAGCGTGCGTGCGTCGTTGACCGGCCGGTCCGGTTCCAGTTGGATGAGCTGGAGCTGCTGGTCCAACCGGGCAATCCGGGCTTCGAGTTCTCCCGCCAACTGCACCGTCGTGAGGTCGCTGGCGCGCTCATCGGGGCGGATCCGGTGCAGTTCACCTTCGAGAGCGGAGGAGGCGGACATCGCCTGCCGGATCTGCTGCTCGGCGATCACGGGATGGGGGCGAGCCAGGTCCCCGGCCACGAGCACCAATGCCACCGAGGCCGCCAGCGCGAGGGTGCCCAAGCCGATCCAGCGAGTGCGGTGGGCCCGACGGGCCAGCTCCAGCTGGGCCTGCACCGCCGGCCACTGGTCCCGCGAGGGACGGAGCGCCGGGAGGGCCCGCAGACGCGCCACCCGCTGATCCAGCCGCGCCAACTCCGCTCGGCAGGCATCGCAGGCCGCGAGATGCTCCCGAACCGCCATTTCTCCCGGCTCCACTCCCGACTCCCGGAGCGCCAGGAGCTGGTCCATCGTCAGGTGCGTCATTGTGTGATCTCCTCTCCCAGCCACCGGCGCAGCCGCTGGTGCGCCCGCGCCAACTGCGACTTTGAAAAGCTCGCCGTCTTCCCCATCATCGCGGCGATCTCCTCGTGGGTGTACCCCTCGACATCGTGCATCCAGACCACGGCGCGGGAGGTCTCCGGCAGCCGCTCGAGCGCCGCTTCGAGATCCATCCGCAACAGGTCATCCCCCGGTCGCGCCGGATGGACCTCATCTTGAAGCTCGTCGGCGTCGCGGTACTTGTTCCGCCGCAGCCGCATCAACGCCTTGCTCGCCGCGATGGTCCGGATCCATCCCCAGAGACTCCCATCTCCCCGGAACTGCCCCAGCGACCGGTGCACCTCCAGGAAGGTCTCCTGGAGCACATCCTCGGCGTCTTCCGACGTCCGGCAGATCCGCCGGGCGAGGGTGTATACCCGGCCTTCGAAGGCCCGGTAGAGGGACTCGAAGCCGGCGGGATCACCCGCGCGCACCTGAGCGAGGACCGTATCCGCATTTGCGAGGAGATAAACGTCCGCCATTGGGCTGTAAGATGCCTCCGTACCGTGGAGAGTCGCAGGGGCCTGAAACTCACTGGACGGTGCAAGATGAAACCTTCGGGTGGCCTGCCCGTAGAGTGGGCATCCTCGCTCTGAAGGACGACTCGCATGCGTACTCCGCTCCGCGGCGCCGGTGCCGCCCTCCTCCTCAGCATCGGCGTCGTGCCCTCGATGCGGGCCCGGCAGCTCAACGTCACGATGTCCGCAGACTCGGTCGGCTGGGTGATGGACCGAGTCCCGCTCGCGCATACCTCCGCCCACCTGCTCAACCACGACCGAAGTACCGCGCTGGCGCTCCTCGATACCGCGATCGTGGTGCAGTTCACCGACGAAGGGATCCGCCGGATGTCCGAGAGCGCCAAGGGGGATTCGACTGAACACTCCCTCGCCGCCCGGATGCTGGCCGGGATGGTGCTGGGAGGCCTGCAGACCTTGTTCGACCACGCCATCGCCTATCGGTTGAGCGATCTGCGGGACGCCTGGTACGCCGATGGCCGCCTCCACCTGGTGAACCGTGACGGCAAGGACGTCTTCGACGGCATCAAGATCAACGATCGCAACCTCATGGACGACTTCGACCCTTCGGAGGCGCGCCGGTTTGCTGAGCGGGTTCGGGCCGCGAGGGCGCGCCTGCGCTAGAAGACGTTTCAAAACTTGCCCGAGGTGCCCCGGAAGGCTGCATTGGCGGCCTCTCGGGCGGCCGTTTGAAACCACGGCTAGTCCGTTCGTGACGCTCGTTTCTTGCTCTCGGCGGGCAACCACAGGACCACGGAGACACGGAGGTCACGGAGACTGCATGGAGAGCTGCTGTTGATGTGGTCTCGTGAAAAGAGTTCCGCGTGCAAGACCGCACTCTCGGGCTGTTCTTCGTGTTCCTCCGTGTGCTCCGTGTCTCCGGGGTATTGTGGTCCTAGTTCTTTCGTGATACTCACCTTGTGCGCTCGGCTGTCAACCACACGACCACGGAGACACGGAGGTCACGGTGACTGCACGGAGAACTGCTGCGGATGTGGTCTCGTGAAAAGAGTTCCGCGTGCAAGACCACACTCTCGGGCTGTTCTTCGTGTTCCTCCGTGTGCTCCGTGTCTCCGTGGTATTGTGGTTTTAGAAGTCGTTTCAAAATCTGCATGAGGTGCCCCATGAGGCTGCATTGGCGGCCTCTCGGGCGGCCGACAACAGGCTTTGAAACCACTTCTAGGGCGACCGGATGGGCGGCGGGATAGATTTCCAGTATGACATCCCCCACCCACCACGAGTGGCTGCACCACCTGGAAGACGAGGCCGACGCGGCCTTCCTCTATCGCGAACTGGCCCGGGCGGAACCGGACGCCGGCAAGCGGCGGATCTACGAACAGCTGGCCGTGGTTGAGGACCGCCACACCGGGATCTGGCAGAAGCTCCTGGCCGACGCGGGCCACCCGGCGCCCGCGGTGCATCCGTCGCGCCGAGCGCGATTGCTCGCTTGGCTGGCGCGGCGCTTCGGCCCCGGCTTCCTCCTGCCGATGTTGCTGGAGGAGGAGGGCCGGGAGGTGAAGAGCTACCTCTCGCTCTACCGCCGCACGCCTGCGGGCGCACCGGCCGACGCGGCACTCCTCCTGGCCCGGGAATCGGCGGAGCACGCCGGCTCGCTGTCGGGAATCGCGGGGCGGACCGGAGAGCCGTGGCACAAGACCGGGGCGGGCGGGATCCTCCGGAACCTGGTCTACGGCTTCAACGACGGACTCACCGCCAACTTCGGCCTGGTGGCGGGGATGCTCGGCGCGCAGGCATCGCTCGAATCGGCGTCGCACGCCGTCCTGATCGCGGGGATCGCGGGAACCGCGGCGAACGCGCTCTCGATGGGCGCCTCCGGCTATCTGGCGGCCAAGAGCGAACGCGAGGTGTTCGAGTACGAGATCGCGATGGAGCGGGAAGAGATCCGGCTGATGCCCGAGGTGGAGCGGGACGAGCTGGACCTGATCTATCAGGCCAAGGGGATCCCCGCCGATCAGGCGAAGGTCCTCGCCGCCGAAGTGATGCGCGACCCCGAGCGCGCGCTCGACGAACAGGTCCGCGAGGAGCTCGGCATCGGCCAGGCCACCGGCACTCCGATGCGGGAGGCGTGGATCACGGGCTCCGCCACGGCGGTGGGATCGCTCATCCCGGTCCTCCCCTTCCTGCTCTTCGGGGGCCGGACCGCCATCTGGCTCTCATTCGCCGTCGCGATGCTCACCCACTTCGGCGTGGGAGCGGCGCGGAGCCTCTTCACCGGCCGGGGAGCGTTTCGATCCGGGCTGGACCTGTTCGTGGTGGGGTTGGGCGTGGCGGTGGTGGGATACTTCGTGGGGGAGTTGATCGTCGGGGCGCTGTAGCTGCTCCAGCGGGAGTGGCGCCTGCAGCGTTCGCCAATGGAGTCGGGGCGCCGCCTGCGGTATTCGTCAATGGAGCCGGGGCGGCGCCCGCGCCGCCCGAGCGCCGCTTTCGACATCTCAATCCCTCCGCTTCTCCATCCACCGAGCAGGATTCGCCTCGATATACCGCTGGGCCTCCCTCAGCTGGCTCTCACTCCGGATCACCCAGTCGTGGAAACTGCGCGCCCAAAGAGGCTCGGGGCCAAGCATTCCGTGGCGCCGCGCCCGCCGCGTCACCTCTCCCTTCAGCCCGTTGACCGCACGCCACAACGAACCCCGGGCATCCGATCGGACACGGACGATACCGTGGAAGTGATCGGGCATCACCACGTGATCGAGAGGCTCAACGGATGGAGGGTGGCGGTGCAGATCGAGCCACGCTTCGCTCAAGAACTGACCGATCGAGAGCAACCGCAGGCGGTCACCCGCCAGATCGGCGAGCAACCGGCGCCGGCCGGCGGTCACAAAGGTGATGAAGTACGTCCACGGCCCGGAGTAGGAGAACTCGGGAAGGCGCCAGGAGCGGCGGTGAGCGAGCGGGGAGATGCGCATTGGCTGAAACTGCGCGATCCGATACGACGTGTGACAACCGGATTCACGCTGATGGTGGCGAAAATGGGCGAGGTGAGCAGTGATACGGGGGTGGCGGTCTGGGCTCGGGCGGCGCAGGCGCCGCCCCTGCTGATTGGCGCCGCCCCGGCAGATCGGATGCCGCCTCGGCCTCAGACCACGATATTCACCAGCCGCCCCGGCACGTAGATCTGCTTCCGGATCGCCTTCCCCGCGATGAAGCGCTGCGTCCCCTCCGCGGCGAGCGCGGCGGCGAGGACGGCGGCCTCATCGGCGTCGCGGGCCACGGTGACCTTTGAGCGGACCTTGCCGTTCACCTGCACCACCACTTCGATGGCATCCTCAAGCACCAGCGCCGGATCGAACGCCGGCCACCGCGCGTCGCAGACGCTGGTGGCGTGGCCGAGCCGCTCCCAGCATTCCTCGGCAAAGTGCGGGGCGAAGGGTGCAACCATCACCACCATCTCCTCGACCAGCTGCCGATCGTGACCGCGCTCTTCCCGCACCGCGTTCAGCAGCTCCATTAACGCCGCGATCGCGGTGTTGTAGCGGAGCTGTTCCATTCCCTCAGTCGCCCGCTGCTTGGCGCGATGCCATTTGGTGATCAGAGCCGCCGAGGGCCGATTGCCCCGATCGGCCGCCCGAGACGGCCGGCCCTCGGCGTCGTGCACCAGGCTCCAGAGTTTGTCGAGAAAGCGCCGGGGACCGCTGATCCCGTCGTCCTGAAAGTCCCCCCCCTCCTGCAACGGCCCCAGGAACATCAGGTACATCCGGAAGGTGTCGGCTCCCCATCTGGCGATGTACTCGTCGGGGACCACGACGTTGCCCCGGCTCTTCGACATCTTGGCCCCGTCCTTGATGATCATGCCGTGGGCGCGGAACCTGGTGAAGGGCTCCTCGAAATCGACGTGGCCAAGGTCGTGCAGGACCATCGTGATGAAGCGGCTGTAGAGCAGGTGGAGCACGGCGTGCTCATTGCCGCCGATGTAGGTCGTGACCGGGCACCAGCGCCGAGTGCGCTCCTGGTCGAACGGCCGATCATTCATCCCAACCGAGGGATAGCGCAGGAAGTACCAGGCCGAATCGAGGAAGGTGTCGGAGACGTCGGTCTCGCGGCGCCCCGGCTTCCCGCACTTGGGACAGGGAGCGTGGTACCACTCCTTGTGGCGCGCCAGCGGAGAGAGGCCGCTGTCGTCGGGGCGGAAGTCCTCGATCGGTGGGAGGAGGACGGGAAGATCTTTCTCCGGCACCGGCCGGGGGCCGCAGCCGTCGCAATAGATGATCGGGATCGGCGGGCCCCAGTAGCGCTGGCGCGAGACGCACCAATCGTGGAGCCGATAGAGCGTCTTTCCTTCTCCCGCGCCGCGCGATTCGAGCCAGGCGGTGACCTTGGCCTTCGCCGCTTCGGCGTCGAGCCCGTTGAACTCGCCGGAATTGACCATCCGCCCCGTGCCGACATACGCCTCGGTCAGGGCCGCCGCCGAGGGGCCGCCGTCCGCGGCGGCGATCACGCGGACGATCGGAAGGGCGAACTTGGTGGCGAAGGTGAAGTCACGTTCGTCGTGTCCCGGCACCGCCATGATCGCGCCGGTGCCGTACTCCATCAGCACGTAGTCGGCGATCCAGACGGGGATGGGCTTCCCGGTGGCCGGATTGATGGCCGACGCGCCGGTGGGGACGCCGGTCTTCTGCTTGTCGCCGGTACGGCGGGTGACCAGGTCGGTGGCGAGGGCCTGGCGCCGATACTCCTCGACCGCGGCGCGCGCCGCCGGCGTGGTGAGCCGGTCCACCAGCGGGTGCTCCGGAGCGAGGGCCAGGAAGGTGGCGCCGAAGATCGTGTCGGGCCGGGTGGTGTAGACCCGGATATTCTCGGCGCCCGCCACGAAGTCGATCTCCGCGCCGCGGGAGCGCCCGATCCAGTTCCGCTGCGCCGCGAGCGTCGTCTCCGACCAGTCGAGCCCATCAAGGTTGTCGAGCAGTCGCCCGGCGTAATCGGTGATCCGGAAGAACCACTGCTCCAGCACCCGCTGCTCCACCACAGCGCCGCAGCGCTCGCAGCGGCCCCCTTCGACCTGCTCGTTGGCGAGGACGGTCTTGTCGTTGGGACACCAGTTGACCGCCGCCTTTTTCTTGAACGCCTTCCCCGCCTTGTAGAGCTCGAGGAAGACCCACTGGGTCCACTTGTAGTAGGCCGGGTCGGTGGTATCCACCGTGTGGGCCCAGTCGAACATCCCGCCGATCCGCTCCAGTTGGCGGCGGAAGTTGGCGATGTTTTTCGGGATCACCTCGGCGGGATTCTTCCCGATCTTGAGGGCGTAGTTCTCGCTGTGGATCCCGAAAGCGTCGTAGCCGATCGGCTCGAAGACGGTCTTTCCCTTCAGGCGCTGATAGCGGCCGTAGACGTCGCTCCCGGTAAAGGCGAACATGTTCCCCACGTGCAGCCCTTCGGCCGACGGATAGGGGAACATCATCAGGTTGTAGAACGGCGCGGCCGGCTGGTCGAGATCGGGAGCGTTCGTGCCGCGCTCCGCCCAGCGGGCACGCCACTTGGCCTCGACGGCCTGCGGTTCGTATGCGGAATCGGGGGTCTGGTCGGTCATCGCTTCCACCAAACAAGACGCCGGCGCGGAGGCGCCAGCGGGATCCATCGGACGGAGGGAAGTGTAACCGCTCCGGGCCCTGAAGGGAGCCAAATGGCCCGTTCAGGCGATCATACCCGTGGCACGAACCGCCTTTGACTTTGCCTCTGTCGTCTGGCAGATTTCGGGTACCCTGAACCCCTTCATGAGCCAACTCGCAGACCCATCCTGCCGTGCCTGCGGCTGACCGCGGCCTCCGGCGAACGCTCTACCTGTTCGGCGGCGGCGTCATTTTTGCCATCGCCGGGGTGGCGGCGTTGCTGATCCTGACGACCGCCTCGCGCTTGGTAAGTGATCAGGCGGATACCCAGCTCGCGACCTACGCCTCGCGCACGGCCCGGATGGTGGAGACCGCCGTCGGGGAACGCCGCCACGAGGCGGAGCTCCTGGCCCTGATGCCGCTCACCGAGCAGCTGAGCGCCACCGGCAAGGGGGAGCGGGGCGTGGACCCGGCGCTGGCGCTGGCCCGGCTCCGCGCCCGGACCACCTTCCGCGACCTCTACATCTACGACCGCCAGGGCAAGCTCATCATCACCACGGCGCCGAAGGATACGACGCCGGCCCGGGGCACCACCTGGTTCCGCGACGCCCTGACCACCGGTTCCGCCACCGGCGCTCCTTACCTCGCCGGTGGCACCCTCCTGGTCGATGTGGCCACTCCGATCCGCCTGGACAACGACCGGACCCCCATCGGCGTCCTCCGCGCCATCCTCCCGCTTGATGCCCTGGGACGCCCGCTCCGGCGCGATCTCCGGGTCAATGCGGTCACTCAGGTGCAGGTGATCGACCAGCGCGGCATGGTGATCATCACCAGCATCCCCGGCGCGCCGGTGGGCCAGCGATTCTCCGACGACTCGCTCCTCGGCGGGAATGGTGATCTCAGCTATGCTCGCGTCCACGACGCCGAAGGGACCGAGCGCCTCGCGCTGGTCGGCCTCTCCACTCCCCGCTGGACGGTGGTCGCGCGGCAACCTTCAACTGCCGGTCTCCTGATCTTCCAGGGGAGTTGGCGCGAGATCGGGATCAAGGCCCTCACCTTCACGCTGCTCGCCCTCCTGCTCCTCGCCGGCCTCGCGGCCTGGATCGACCGCCGGGTCTTGAGTCCGCTCAAGCTGGCCGAGGCGGTCGCCTCACGAGTGGCCCTGGGAGACTTGCACCGGGTGACCGAACTGGCCGACACCGGCGGCACGGACGAAGTCTCGCGGTTGAGCCGCGCCTTGAAGACGATGGTGATGGGGCTGCGGGAGCTGGTCGGCTCGATCCGGACTTCCGCCGGCGAATCGGTCGACATCGCGACGTCCATCTCCGCCGCGACCGAGGAGATGAACGCCGCCACGGTCGAGGTCTCCGGCACCTGCAATGACATGACCCAGCGCGCCAGCGCGCAGGCGGTGCTGGTGCGAGAGACGCAGGACGGCGCCGAGCGGATCCGCGAGATCGCCGAGCAACTGGCGAATGGCGCCCGCGAGGCGGCAGAACGGAACAGCGCCCTCGCGCGGATGGCCCAAGGGAGCCGGCAGCGCCTGACCGCCAGCGCCGCCGACCTCGACGCCCTGGCTGAAGAGGTCCGGCTTGGCACCGTCGAAGCGACCGCGCTGGCCGAGGCCTCGGCCCAGATCCAGCAGTTCGTGGCGCAGACCAAGGCGATCGCCGCGCAGACGCATATGCTGGCCTTGAACGCCGGGATCGAAGCGGCACGTGCCGGTGAGCACGGCCGCGGCTTCGCGGTCGTCGCCGATGAAGTGCGGAAGCTCGCCCGGCAGGCGGAAGCATCCGCCACCACCACGACCCGCACGGTGCAGGCGGTCCTGGCCCGCGTCGAGGGAACCCGCGAACGGCTGGCGCGGCTGGCCAAGGGAGGCGAGGCGGCGCGTGACGCGGCGCAGGAGTCGGCGCAGGAGATGGAGAAGCTCGCTTCCCAGGCCGAGGAGAGCGACGCCTGGACCCGGCAGATCTCCGGTTCGGCCGGCGATGTCCACGGGCTGGTGGAGACGATGTCGGAGCGGATGAGCGGAATCACCGCCTCCACCGAGGAGTTTGCCGCCGCCGCAGAGCAGATCTCGGCCTCGACCGAACAGCTGAGCGCCTCGACCCAGGAAGTGGCGGCCACGGCGCAGCTTCTCTCCGGCGCGGCCGACCGGCTGTCGCTGGCGGTGCGGGTGTTCGATCTGGAGGAGAGGAGTTAGTAGCTTGTGGCTGGTAGCTGGCGGCTAGTAGCTTGTAGCTAGTAGCTAGTAGCTTGTAGCTGATAGCCCGAAGTTACCAACACCCTGCCGGGATGCGAGATGATCGCGTCCCGTTTTGCATTACCGCCCCACCCTCCGCAACAGCAGTCCCGTCGTCGAGACTCGCACCTCCAGGGCGGCGGGCTCCTTCACATCGAGGAAGGTCCCACTCCCGTACTCGGCGTCGGCGAAGGGGGCGAGGAAGCTGTACTTCCGGATCAGGGTGAAGAGATCGACCGGCCGGCTCGCACCGAGGTGGTAGAGGGTGCGCGGCTGATGGAGCTCGTCGTCCAGCTCGGCGTAGCGGCCGCCGACACGATCGAGGGCGTAGAGGGTGCGGAAGCCGAGGAGGTCAGCCCAATAGTGCCACTTGAGGATGCGGGCATCGAGATAGAGCTGATCGCCCGCGATCTCGTAGGTAGCAGTGCTGGCATCGGGAAAGGAGAAGGCGGCGCTGAAACGGTGGTCGCCGGTCGGATGGACCTGCACCGTGGCGGCGACCTCCTCGGCCGTCAGGGCCCGATAGCCGCGGGTGCCGAGGACGATCAGCCCGGCAATCGCCGCGAAGGAAAAGAAGAGAAGGGCGAGGAGGCCGCGGGTGACGGTCGAAAGGGGCCGCCGGTGCCGGAGCGCGCGCCGAGCGAGGAGCGCGAAGAGACCTGCCAGCGCCAGGAAGAGAAGCCCGGCGATCGTGAGTCCGCTCACGGCGTGGGCGACAATCCGCGGATATACGCCACCGCCGCTTCCAGCAGCTTCGGCGCGATCGGAAGTGCCGGGTCGCCGTAGGAGGCGGCCTGCGCCGCCCGATCGGCGGGGACCATCTTGAGGACGTGGTTCATCCCGTCGATGAGGAGGAGCCGGGCGCGGGGATCGTTGGCGGCGAGCCGTTTGGCGTCGGTGGTATCGACCTGGATGTCGGTAGTCCCCTGGACGACGAGGACCGGGATCGGGAGCGCCGCGAGGTCCTTCGCCGGATCGTACCGGAACCAGGAGATGAGATAAGGCTGGACGCTCTGACGGAAGAGGACCCAGAGCTTGGCGGGCACGCTGTCGACCGTCCGTCCGGCGGAGAGTTCACCCATGATGCTGTCGGCCCGGACCAGCAGGTCGGGGGGCAGCTGCGCGACGAGCTGTTCGTGGAGGACCACAGCGATGGGCCGCCCCGCCCCTGCGAGAGAGACGAAGCCATCGGCGGCGGCGGCCCGCGCGGCGAGCATCCCGACCAGCGATCCCTCGCTGTGCCCCATCACCGTGATCGTGGAGAAGCGCGGATCGGCGCGCAGCTGACGGATCCAGCCGGCCGCATCATCCACGTAGTTGTCGAAGCGGAGATCGACCTCGCGGAGATTGGGGACCACGCTCTGGCCGATGGCGCGCTTGTCGTAGCGCAGCGATGCAATCCCCTGGGCCGCGAGCCCGTCCGCCAGGTACTTGAGGCCGTTGTTGTGGCCGGAGAGGAGCCGAGAGTTCCCGTTGCGATCGGTGGGGCCGGAACCGGCGATGATCAACACCACCGGCCAGCGCGCGCCTTCCTTGGGAAGCTCAAGCGTCCCGTAGATCTTGATGGTGGAACTGACGAGGGTCTCCGCCTGTTCGATCGCGGGCGCTGCGGGGACCGGTGCGGCCTGTCCCCGCGCGACCGATGCTCCCGCGGAGAGGAGCAGAGCACCGAGGACCGCGGACCGGGCCCTCACGCCGCCACCGCGCCGCGCAGCACGTCACGCGAGGTGGTGAGGGTCACGCCGCGGCGGGCCCAGCCGGCCAGCAGTTCCGCGGTCCGCTCGGCGTGGATGGCGCGGGCGGCGTCGGTGACGAAGAAGAGTTCGATCTCAGGGCGATGCATCAGGAGTCCCTCGATGGCGTACTTGTCGCACACGTCGGTCGCGACGCCGTACAGCACGATCCGCTCCGGATGGAGGAGATCGAGCACCGCGACGACATTCGCGTTGGTGAAGACGTCGAACCAGTGCTTGTGGAAGAGGATGTCGCCGGAATGGGCCCGGACCTTCACCGCCACATCAGGATCGAGCTCGGGCTCGATAACGAGCGGGTCTTTGAGCGCGGTCTCGGGGATCTTCCGCTGGCCCGACGTGCCCCGCATGCAGTGATCGGGGAAGGTGGTCAGGAAGTCGGGCGTGGGAGAGAGCTCGCGATGGCCGGGGAGGTGATCGTCGGCACTCGCGATGATCCGGATCCCCGCGCGGTGGGCGTGGTCGGTCAACGCCTGGAGCACCGGCACGATCAACTCGGCCCCGGGGACGTAGAGTTTCCCGGCGGGACGGATGAAGTCGTATTGGGTGTCGACGTCCCAGAAGAGGGTACGGTGCATTCTGGATCTCCTTGAGCGTGCTGCGTGCTGCGTGCTGCGTGCTGCGTGCTGCGTGCTGCGTGCTGCGTGCTGCGTTGCGAAAGGTGCCAAGACCCGCCAAAGCGGTCAATACGGCGATGGCGCAGTCCGCAGCACGCGTTACGCAGTACGATCGTCACTGCGCGTGTCGGCTACTCCACCTGTTCGAGCCTGGGATTCGGCCGATATTCCCGCCCGACCTTGGCGCACGGTTTCCCGTCCCGCAGCACGACGTCGGCGGTGAAGTCGAACCGGCCCTGAAAGAGGGAGCTTCCGACGCCATACGCGTCGACCGGCACGCCGAGGCGCTCGAACTCCTGGATCTTCTCGACGCTGAAGCCGCCGGAGACGATGATGCGCACATCCTTGAACCCCTCGGCGTCGAGCGCCCGACGGACGTTCCAGACCAGCCGGGGGACGACGCCGTTGGGCTTGAAGCGCCCCATCTCTCCCCAGAGGGAGCGGTCCACCAGCATTTCGCTGGTATCGAGCCGTACGCCGTAGAGCCGGTGGCCCAGGGCGCGGGCGCATTCGAGGGAGGTGCGGACACAGTCGTTCTCGAAATCGGCCAGCGTCACCACCTGGATACTCGCCGGGATGTACTCGGCGAACTTCCGCGTCGCGAGCACCGTGTCCCCCCCGTAGGCGGCGATCAGGGCGTGGGGGACCGTCCCGATCCCCTCGGAACCCCACCAGGAAGCCTGGGCATCGGTGGAGACGCCGATCGCGCCGGCCACGTGCGCCGCGTAGCCGTCGCCGGTCTGGACCAGCCAGTGGTCGTGACGGGCGGGGAAGAACATCACCTGCTTCGGCGCCGCCGCTTCGACTACGCGGCGGGTATTGGTCCCCACCCGGGTGCGGCGGGAGAGCACGCCGAGGTAGAGCGTCTCAAGATGGGCAAAAGCGTCGTAGGGACCTTCGATCAGCATCACCGTTTCCCACGGCTCCACCTCGTCGCCATCGTGGAGGGCCTGGACGGTGAGCTCGGGCCACTCGATGGCGCAGAGCTTCAAGATGGCGATCGCCTCGTCCACGCCGCCGAGGAAGGCGTTGGTCTTGCCGAAAACCTGCATCGTGATCCGGGGGCGCGCCTTGTCGGCGAGGAGGATCTCGCGGGCGCGGGTGAAGTACTTGTCGGAGTAATAGCCCGCGCGCATCTTCTCGACGGGAAGATTGAAGATCGCGGGATCGAGCCGGGTCGATCGGGATGCCATTCAGCTCGCCTGATTCTCCGCCACGGCGGCGGGAAGGAGCGGGGAGTGGTAGGCCGCCAGGGCGGCGCGGATACGCTGGAGCTGGCGCGGCTCGGAGTGCCGGTCGAGCAGGCGCCGGAGTTCCCGCAGCGCCGCGGTGGAATCGTGCCGGCCCTCGTCGTGCAACCGCACCAGCGCCAACCCTACCCGCAGGTCATCATCGGCGGAGAGACGGGCCCCGGTCCGGCATTGTTCGAGCTCGGCCACGGCGCCCGCCGCGTCGTGAAGCTCGCCGGCCAGCAACTCGGCGTGGCGGAGATGCGCGCCGACATCGCCCGTCGTCAGCGCCCGGGTGCGGTAGCGGTCGGCTGCCTCGCGGAACTTCCCTTCCGCCTCAAGCGATTCGATCTCGCCATAGCCGCCCCCCTTGGCGCCGGAGAGCCAGGCCGGCAGCTCCGCCAAGGGAGCCAGTATCCCGTTCACTCCGGCCTGGAGAATGCCGTACACGCTCCAGAGCGCCCCCGCGAGCAGCAGCAGCTTCGGCGTGACTCCGGCGAGCCAGAGCACGAGCGCCGCCGTCGTCGCCGAGATCAGCAGGAAGCCGATCAGGAGCCGCAACAGATCGAGCGGGTCCTCGGGATCAAGAATGTCAGTGCCTCGGCCGGTCCGGGAGGGCCAGAAGTTAGGCGCCGCACCCGTGACCCGGCAAGTTGACAGGCGGGCCGGACCCGCGTAAATCCCGGTGCCCCTTCATCTTCCTTCCCAAAACGGAGCCCCGCTCTTGTCCGATTCCGTCTCCCGCCGCGACTTCCTCGCCGCGACCGGCGCCGTAGTGGCCGCCTCCAACGTTCCCGGCTCCATCGGGTTCCCCGCAGTCCATACCCGGCCCCCCGCCAAGGCGGTCGCGGTGGGTTCCGCCAACGGGTTCCGCGGTGTGCAGAAAGCGGTCGACCTTGTGGCCCAGGGGATGGATACGCTGGATGCCGCGGTCGAGGGAGTGAAGATCCAGGAACTCGACCCGACCGACCACTCGGTCGGCTATGGCGGGCTCCCCAACGAGGAGGGGGTGGTCCAGCTCGACGCCTCCTGCATGCACGGGCCAACCCGGCGGGCTGGCGCCGTGGGGGCGCTCGAAGGGATCAAGACGGCGAGCGAGATCGTGCGGCTCATCATGAAGTACACCGACCACATCCTTCTGGTGGGCGAAGGGGCCAAGAAATTCGCCCTCTCCTACGGCTACCAGGAAGAGGACCTGCTGACCCCGGAAGCGCGCCAGATCTGGCTCACCTGGCGGGCCAACCGCGGTCACGCCGACGACTGGATGGACGTGCCCGACGGCACCCCGATGGTCCACCGCCCCACCGGGACGATCAACATGAACGTGGTAAACGCGGCGGGGGAGATCTCCTCGATCACCACCACCGCGGGGCTCGCCTTCAAGATCCCCGGCCGCGTGGGCGATTCGGCCATCGTCGGCGCCGGCCAATACACCGACAACGAGGTCGGCGCCGCCGGCTCCACCGGGCTCGGCGAGCTGAACATCATGGTCTGCGGCGGCTTCCAGACGGTGGAAAACATGCGCCGGGGATTGAAGCCGACCGACGCCGCAATCGAGACGCTGAAGCGCGTCATCCAACTGACGCCGCCGCGCCTGATCGGGACCGATGGCAAGCCGAAGTATCAGCTCAACTTCTACGCGGTCAACAAGAAGGGCGACTACGGCGCCGCCTCGCTCTATCCGAGCAAGTACTCGGTCAACGACGGCTCCGGCGCCGCACTGAAGGACACGGCGTACCTCTATGCTGGCGAGGCGCCGTGACGCGCCGGTTGGCGCTCTGCGGGGCGGTCCTGGTTTTCCTCTCCTCCGGACTTCACGCGCAGGAGACCGACCCGTGGCGCAACAGCTTCTACCCGGTCATTTCCTACACCGGGAACGACGGGTTCGGCCTCGGCGCCGAGGTGACTTGGACCAAACGCGCGCCGTGGGACGCCACCTTTCCGCACCGGGCCCAGCTCGCGCTCCTCGCCAGCTACTCCACCGCGGGGAGCTATACCGCCTTCGTCACTTTCGCGGCTCCGGGTCTCTCCCCCGACTGGCGCTTCCGCGCCGAGGCGGGGGCGGAGCGCCAGGCGCATTTCGAATTTTATGGCCTGGGTGACACCACCACCTGGGATCGATCGCTGGCGACGGGGGCGGACAAGTACTACTACCGGCTCGACCGGCGGCACCTGGTCGGCAACTTCGAGCTGAGCCGGCGGCTGCACGGACATCTCTGGCTGGCCGGGGCCGGGGCCTACAGCCACACCCGGTTCGATCCGCTCTCGGGCAACTCGGTCTTCAAGCAGATGCATCCGGTCGGCAGCCTCATCGACGATGACGCCACCGGCCGCCTTTCCCTCGTGCTCGACACCCGGGACAACGAATACGACACCCGTCGCGGCCTCCTGCTGGAGACCAGCGCACTCGCCGGGTCGGGAGGCGCAGGCTATCAGCGCTACACCACCGTACTGCGCGGCTGGAAAGCGTTCGGCGACTACGCCACCTGGTGGGTGGACGGCAGGGTGCTCGCCTCGAGCACCAACAGCATGCCCCCGCTCAACGCCCAGTTCTTCCTCCAGACCTGGGAGAACTCGATCCGCAGCTTCGGCGGGGTGGAGACCAATCGCGGCCTGGTGGACCAGCGCTACGTTGGACGGGATGTGCTCGCGGCCAACCTGAACGTCAATCGCGACCTGGTGAATGTCGGGCTCTATGGCGCCCTCAGCGTCCACGCCTTCGTGGATGCCGGACGGGTCTTCGAGAATGAGGGATTTTCCCTGACGGCGAACGGGATGAAGGTGGGGGGCGGGGCGGGTGTCGCGCTCCGATTTGGCCGGACAGCGATCTACACCTTCAACTTTGCCGGAGGACCGGACGGGTTCGTCTTCACGCTGGGAGATGGGTGGATGTTTTAGAGGTGCGGGGTGGGGGGGGGGCGGTGCGGCGGGGGGCCCGGGGGTGGCACGCGAACGTTTGCCGTGGAGGACCGCCCCAGCGGAGTAGCGCCACGGGCCCCGCGCCGCGCCCCACGCCCCGCGGACCACGCCCCGCGCCCCCAG